>NZ_FZOC01000009.1 GCF_900188225.1 Humidesulfovibrio mexicanus
CCACGCATCGGCGGCGAGCGCAAGCTGCAGGTCCTGCGCTGGGGCGCCGCATACTACTTCCAGTTCCTGCGCGAAGTGGTGTGGTGGAAATAGGCTCGATCTCCAGCTAGTGCACTGTGCGGCCTGCCCCGCCCAATGCACTGCACCTTACAGAATGCGACCGGAAATGCGCGGCGGCCGCAGGCCGAGGGCTCCCGTCGCGAAGGGGGCTTCGGTATGACCTCCGCCAGTCATGACCAGGGGGCGCGCCCGCGCCCGTACAGGGACATCCTGCTCTTTCTGGGGCTCGCTGCCGCCCTGTGCATCGACCAGATCATGCTCGGTCCCTACGCTGCGGTCTCCTTCTTCGACACCATCGAAATCCATTTCCCCATGTACCGGCTTCTGGGAACCCTGACCCTGGAGCACGGGCTTTTCTCCTGGAATCCCTTACTGTGCGGGGGGCTGCCCTCCTTCGCCTCGCAGCATCCTCCCTATGCGCCTCCAGCGCTTTTGGCCACCGTCATGCCCTTGTGGATTCTTTCCCTGGCCTGGAACCTGCTGCGGGCTTTCGTCGCGGGATATGGAATGCACAGAATGCTGGAAGGCTTCCTGGGCCTGGACAAACGGGCGGCGATCCTGGGCGGGGCGCTGTTCGCCGTGGCCTGTCAGTCGGGTCTGGTGCTCGCGGTCATGAGCTACTCCCTGCCGCTTCTGTGCGCCTGGACGCGGGATCTTGCAGGCGGCGGGCAGAGCCGCGCCATCCGCTGGCTCAAGGCGGCAGGATTGCTGTTCCTGAGCTCCCTCTCCTATCCGGTGCTCTCGCTGCCGTACGCTCCTGTGCTGCACCTTGCCCTGGTGTTGCTCTTCCGTCGGGACGATCCCTTCCTGCGCCGACACGTGGCCCTGGTATTCCTGTTGTGGACGGCCTACGTTCTGCTCTTTATGCCGAACCTGCTGGAGCTGTACAACTTCGTCCCCTACGTCCACCGGGGCTATGCGACCCCTTACGATGGCCCGACCCAGGCGCTGCTTCAGACGCTCCGCCTGGTGTTCAACGCCTTCCGCAACAATGCATACCTGCCGCTGCTCGTATTCGCCCTGCCGACGATGCTCGCCAGCAAACGCCTCAGGCCGGTGTTCGCCTTCGCAGTGTTGCCCGTGGTCGTGTTCAACCCCCTCATGCCCGGCACCCAGTTGCTGCACCTGCTGGAAGGCTCATTCATCTTGAAGATGGACCTTTCCAACATCCGTTTCTTCTCGGAGATGACCCTTATTCTCGGCTTCAGTGCGGCCTTCGACGACATGCTGCGCTCAGGAAAGCGGCCAGATTGGCGGTGGGGGCTTGTCGCCGCAGCCTCCGCCTTCGCCAGCGGCCGCGTACAAGACGGGATAACCGGACTCTTTCTGCTCGGCGCGTTCTGGGGCGGACTACTGGCCCTTGCCTCGGCCTCCCGTGCGGCCCGGTCCCGGCCGTCCCCGGCCGCGTGCTGGATGCTGTTCGTCTTCTGCCTCTGCGGCTGGACCATGATGACCCGCCAGCAGTTCCTGCTCCAAACGCAATCCATGCCCTATTCCCGCATCTTCGAAAACCACCCGCAGCTTGCGGAGATCGCCAAGGAACAGCGGCAGACTCCCTTCCGGGTGGCGTGTCTGGACTTTCAGCCTGTGGTGGCCCTGGGCAACGGCCTGGACACGCTGGGCCAAAAGGGGCCCCTGTTCAACAAGCACTACAAGCACTACGCCAAGCTGGTCATCCTGCCACAGTTGGAACGCCTGGACCAGGTGGAATGGTACGACAGCTTTTGGCACCACATCTACTTTGGCCGCACCGAAGACCGCGCACCGTTTGTCACACGGGTGACCCTTACTCCGCGGCAGCCGCGCAGCATTGCGGATTTCAATCTGCCGCTGCTTCTGGCCATGAACGTGCGCTACATCCTCTCCACCTCGCCAGTGGAAGGACTGGAGGCGCACAGCGACCAGCACCTGTTCCTGCCCGGCCGCAGCCTGCCCCTGGCTCCTTCCGGCAGCCAGTTGGATGCGGAGTACTCGCTTCCGCTGCATGTGTATCGGTTGCAGGGCTCCTTCGAGCGCGGCTACCTGGTGCGCCAGTCCCAAACCTTCACCTCGGATGAAGACCTGGCGGCGGTTCTGGCGGGTCAGGACACGCCCAGCCTGCGCGATGTCGTGTTCATAAGCGGCCCAGCTTCGGCCACCGGCATGGCGAGCGCAGCAATGCCCTTTGCCGGGGAACAGGCAGGGCCGGGACAGATCGCCCTGGTGGAGCACGGCCCGGACCGGCTTGTGTTCAAGGGCGACATTTCCGAACCATGCAGCCTCGTGGTCACCAACAACTACCACCCAAACTGGACAGCCCGCATCAACGGCAGCCGTGTGCCGGTTCAGCGGGCCAATCTGAGCTTCCAGGCCATCGCCATCCCCACGACCGGGCCGGTGACCATCGAATTGGACTATGCCGCCCCGCTGCTGCGCTGGGCACACGCCGCCACGGGCCTGGGGATTCTCCTGTTTCTGCTGCTCGCGGCATGGAGACAAGCCAATGACGGACAAAAGCCCCCTTCAGGAACCGCCAGCAACTGCGCCTGCGTTTCGCCCTCCAGAATCCTGACCGGCGCCATGCTCTCCGGCGTGGTCTGGACTGCCGCGTATCTCCTTTTCGTCTTTGGGAGAAACGTCGGCAAGAGCGACAGACCCCTGGTGTACCTGCTGTGCACCACGCCTCTTTTGGCGCTCGCGCTGGGAGCCTGGGCCTGCAGCCTCAACCGCTTCCTGAGCCGCAATCCGAACATGGCCGCAGCAGCTCCGGAACGGGTCGACTCGGCACAGGAGACGAATAGGGCGTAGGCCCACAATGGCCCTGCCCAAACAGAAACGTCCCGGACGGCGCATCGGCCATCCGGGACGTTTTCGTATCACTGTGGCGCCCGGTGAAAAGACGGATTCCGCGTACCTGCGGCACCAACCACCACGCGGCCCGGCGAACGGTCCGCCTTTCCTGGCCCCGTCTCAGCCCCGGCAGCGGTGCTTAAGGTTCTGCCCTTCCTTGATGAAGACCACGGCCTCGGCGATGTTGGTGGCCAGGTCCCCGATGCGTTCCAGGTGGCGCGAGGCCATGATGACGTGCACGCTGCGCTCCACGATGCGGGTCTCGTCCACCATGGTGTTGATGGCTTCCTTGAGCACCTTGAGGGACAGCTCGTCGGCGCGGTGGTCCATGGCGCAAATGCCTTCGGCCAGCGCGGTATCCTCATCCACAAGGGCGCGCACGGCCTTTTGCAGCATGTCCTGCACATGGGCGCACAGCTGGGCCATGCGCGGATTGTCCGGCAGGGAATGGCGCGTGGAAAGGAACAGGGTGCGGTGGGCCAGATTGACGGCCTCGTCGCCTACGCGTTCCAGGTTCATGGTGATGCGCATGGAGCCGATGATCAGGCGCAAGTCGCAGGCCATGGGCTGGTCCAGGGCGAGCAGCTCCAGGTTGAAGGCGTCGATCTGGTCTTCCATGTCGTTGATGTTCATGTCGTTCATGACGACGCTTTCAGCCAGGTCGGTGTCGTGCTCCAAATAGGCGCGGCAGGCGTGCTGCACGGCCTGTTCGGAGAGGGCGGCCATGCGGATGAGCCGCATCCGCAGTTCGGAGAGCTTTTGAGTGAAATGGCTGCGTTGCTGCATGGCTGTATCCTTTTTCCTAGCCGAAACGGCCGGTGATGTAGTCTTCGGTCTGGCGGTTGCGCGGTTTGGTGAAGATGGTGCGCGTGTCGCCTTCCTCAATGAGGGTTCCCAGGTAGAAGAAGGCGGTGCGGTCGGAAACGCGCGCGGCCTGCTGCATGCTGTGGGTGACGATGATGATGGTCAGGTCGCGCTTGAGCTCGTGGATCAAGTCCTCGATCTTCTGGGTGGCGATGGGGTCCAGCGCGCTTGCGGGCTCGTCCATGAGCAGCACCTCCGGCCGCACGGCCAGGGCGCGGGCGATGCACAGACGCTGCTGCTGGCCGCCGGAGAGGCCCAGGGCCGAGGTTTCCAGACGGTCCTTGACCTCGTCCCAAAGCGCCGCACCGCGCAGGGAGGACTCCACCCCCTGGTCGAGCACGCGCTTGTCGCTTATTCCATTGACGCGAAGCCCATAGGCCACGTTCTCATAAATGGTCTTGGGAAAGGGATTGGGCTTCTGAAAGACCATTCCAATGCGCCGCCTGAGGGCGACCACGTCCACTCCGGGGGCGTGGATGTCCTCGCCGTCGAGGGCGAGAAGCCCGGTGACGCGCGTGCCGGGGATGAGGTCGTTCATGCGGTTGATGCAGCGCAGAAAGGTGCTCTTGCCGCAACCGGAGGGCCCGATGAGGGCGGTGACGTGATGCTTTTCGAAATCCAGGCTCACCTGATGCAGGGCGTGGAAATCGCCGTAATAGAAATCCAGGGATTGCGACGTGATTTTGATGTCGGGCATGTGCGTCTCCGTGTGCTTGCCGCCGCTTGCCGCAGGGACGCGGACGCGGCGTGCCGCACCAGGAGATGTACGCACGGGAAGCGACATCTGGACCACGGATTTGTGACGATTGCGTGACGGAAGACGGCGCTGACGGAAGGCTAGGACCCCAGACGCACGGCCAGGGGGATGGAAACACGCAGGCTCCCCGCCTCCTTGACGAGATCCGGGTCAAGCTCGCGGGACACGGCCCCGTTGCGGAACTCGATGGACAGGCGCAAACGGTCCTGGTGTTCCCCCACGGCCACGGCCTTCACCGGGCCGGTGTCGTAGCGCAGCAAGGTGCCGCCCTTCTTGCGCCAGGGGCCGCGCAGGTCCACGGCCAGCTTGCGCGGGGCGTCCGGCGTGGCGAGGTTGAACCAGGTGACGCGCTCCACAACGGTGTTGGTGGCCGCGTGCACGATCACCCGATCCGGCTGAAATTCCAGCACGATGTCGCCGACCCATTTGCCATCCGGCGGCAGGGGCAGGGGCGTGCCCTGCGGCTTTTGTTGCGGCAGGGCCAGGGCCTTGGGGTCGACCGCCGGGGCGGCGGACACGCGCACGGCCTTTTCCGCCGCGGCCTTCGGGGCGGCGTCCTTTTTTGGCTCGGCCTGGGGAATTGCGGCCGTGGCCGGGGCCGCTTTCGACGCGGCGGAAAGGTCCGGCGCGACCATCGCCTTGGCCGCGCCTGGCGCATGGGCCGCCGCCACGGGCTGCGCCTGGGCCGACTTGGCCGGGGCGGGCTTCGCCTCGGACGTGCGCACAGGCTTTGCCGCAGCCTTTTCGGCAGTGGCGGCCGCCTCCGCGGCGCGTCCCAGGGCCGTCTTGGGGGCGGTTGGAGCATCAGCCCGCTTTTCGGCCGTGGCGGGAGCGGAGTCGGTGGTGGCAGGAGCGGGCTGTTCGGGCAGGGTCATGCGCGCGGTCTTCTGCACAGGCAACCGCAGCTCCCACTCCCCGGCCAAGGCCGCGACCGGACCGAAAAACAGGGCCAAAGCCAATGCGCCCAGGCCCGTGCCCATGGCCACTGTGTTCGTGAGGCGTTCCAAGGCTCGCATGGGCGGCACCCTACACCATTCGCGCGCCGGAGCAAACCCTAGAGCGCATCCCAGAAATCGCACAGCCCACCGGCCACCTTGGCCTCAGGCCAGCACTGCTCCACAAAGCGGCGCGAATCCTCGCCAATGCGGCGGCAGCGGTCCATATCCCCGGCAAGGCCGCGCAGGGCGGCGGCAAGACCGTCCGCATCGCGCGCAAGCACCCAGGGCAGTTCGTCCACACAGCGCCCGGAAAATTCCGCCACATGGTCCAGATTCCACCGGTCCAGGCCCGCAATGACCGCCAGCCCCTGGCTCAGACCCTCCAGGCTGCTCACCCCGTAGTACCCTTGCATGTGGTCGAACAGCGCGTGGCAGGCCCGCTTGCGCGCCAGACACGCCGCATGGGGCACATTGTCGATGAGGTCCAGCTCCAGGCCGATATCCTGGGCCTGCAGCGAAGCCGTGACCTCCAGCAGTTCCTCGGTGTTTTTGAGATCCCTGCGCGTGGGGGAATGGGCGAGCCTGAGCGGGCCGGACCAGTCACGCGGAAAAGGCCGCAGGCTTTCGTCGTCCTGATGCACGAGGTTGGGCTGCCAGCGGGCCTCGGGCATCATGCGCAGCAGGTCCGGGGTGCTCACCAGCAGGTGTCTGCGGCCCAGGCGGCGATATTTCTCCCGGAAACGCTCCGGATCGGCGCGGAACTCGTGGTGCCCGTGCTCATGGTGGACCACGGCCTTGCCCGGAAGGTAGTCGGCGGGCAGAAACGGCCCAAGGCGCAACTGCTCGTCCGCGGTCATGTGGAAGTGCAACACGTCGCTCTGCCGCAGCAGGCGTTCAAGTTCCGCCAGACCGGCATCGTCCAGGTCCGGCACGTGCAGATCCTTGGGCCAGGAATGGGTGTAGCGCGTCTCCAGGGTGACCATGCGGCAGTGGTGGCGGCCCAGACGGTTCACGGCCCGGCAGAAGCCGATGCCCGTGCCCGCCGGGTCGTTCACCGCGATCATGAGAATGTTCACTGCGGGGCCTCCACGGAATGCAGCTCCCCGCTGCGGTCGCGGCCAAGGTCGAAGCCCGAAAGCCCCTTGTCCGGCAGGACAAGCACAAAGCGGCGCAATGCGGACACCCGCGCCTGGGGGCGTGCCGTGGCGTCCAGCACGCAGGAAAGCACATGTCCGCCGCGCGTGCGGTCACGGGTAAGAAAATGCCAATGCCAGCCCGGAACGCCCAAGCCCTTGGCGTAGGCCGGGCCGCGCAGGCCCACAAGCGTCCCCTCCACGGCCTGGAAACGGAACAGGGTCTGCTCCTTGGCCACCTCGGCCAACGGCCGGTACGGAGGGCTCTGGCGGGGCACGCTGCGCGCGCTGAGGCTGGCGAAGCGGCCATCCACACGCGCCGCGGCAAAGACGTTGGCATCGCCAAGCACCGCGTCCAGGCGCCGCCCCAAACCCTCCAGGTCCAGCCCGGGCTCAAGGGGGAAGGCCGCCTGCGCGCCCATGCGCGCCACCTGGGCAAAGGGGGTGGTCAGACTGTCCGGCGGAATGACCACAGCGCCGCTGGCCAGCACCTGGTGCACGCGACCGTCCAGCACCACCATCTCGCCGTCAAGGGCGTCGAAGGTGCCCAGCCCGATGTCGCCCAAGGCGCGCACACGTTCGATGGACATGGCCCCCTCGTACCCCCCGGCGAGCAGCGCATCGATGACGCCGACCTGCGTGAGCGCGGGGGTATCCGCCGCCATGGCGCTGGCGAGGCAGGCCAGCGAAAGAATCGTCGAGAAAACGAATTGCATGATGCGCTGCATACTCACCCTTCCCTTCCGCTGCGGTTCAACTGCTTCACCCACACATCGCCAGTATGCGTGAGAAAATGGAGCTTTCTCCCGTTGTTTCCGCCCACCTGCGACTTGAAGATGGGCAGGCCATGGTTCATGAGCCAGAGGCGGACGGCCATGATGTTCCTGCTGCCGATATCGTAGAGCGACGTGCGCTGCACCCCGCCCATAAGCCCGGAAGCCCCGCCGAAGACCTTGACCACGAGATCTTCGGGCCGGACCGCCAGCTTCAAAAGCGAGGCGTACATGCTGTCCAGGGCGGTATCGACAAAGCGGCAGAGCTGGGGCTCGCGTCCATGCGAATCAAAGGTCACGCTGTTCGGCAAAAAGGCGTGGCATATGGCGCCGAGCCCCTTGCGCGGATCGCACATGGTGACGGCCACGCAGGAGCCGAGCACCGTGGTGACCAGGGTGGGCTGGACGCCGAGGTAGCAGTCGCCCGTATGGAGAAACACTCGTGGGAGCTGATCAATATCCTGCACTGGCGAAGGCTCCGATACTGCGCGATGCGTGGTGTGCGTCAGCATCATCGGCCCAACAACTACGCAAGTCAACCGCGCCGCATAAGCAAAAAGCTATGCGACCAGTGGGAAAATCAATCGCGGGATTCGTCGAAACGGATGTGGAAAGCGGCGGCGTAGAAATAGTGGAAGAAATCCACATACTCCAAATGGATGTGCTTGGGCACGGCGATGCGCGCCGGGGCGAAGTTGATGATGCCCTTGATGCCCGCGCCGATGAGGTAATTGGCGGCGCGCTGGGCGCGTTCCGGCGGCGTGGTGATGACGCCGATATCCAGGCCCAGTTCCTTGACCTTGGCGGGCAACTGGCGGGAGCAGACAATCTCCATGCCTTCCACCACCTCGCCGATCTTGTAGGGATCGCAGTCGAAGGCGCCGCGGATGATGAAGCCCTTGCGCGAGAACTCTCGGTGGCGCAAAAGCGCGCGCCCCAGGTTGCCCACGCCCACAAGCGCGCAGTTCCAGGCGCGGTCGATGCCGAGAGAACGCTTGATGGAGGTGATGAGATCCTGGACGTAGTAGCCCACACCCCGGACGCCGAATTCTCCGAAGTAAGCCAAGTCCTTACGGATTTGCGAAGAATTCACGGAGCAGGCCTCGGCCAGGCGCTCCGAGGAGACAACGTCGGTGCCCTCGCGCTTGAATTCCGACAGGACCTGTATGTAGGTGGCCAGTCGGGCAATGGTGGCCTTGGGAATATGCTCGCTCTTCACGGCCTTACATCCGGCTGGATATATATTTGTGAAATTATTAACAGATGCCCCGGAAAAAAGGAGGCCTTACGGCCTCCTTGAATCCGGATGCAGACAGGAAACTAGGCGCCCAGGGGCTTCACGAAGAGCAGGATCAGGTTGACGACCAGGGCGTAAATGGCCAGGGACTCGATGAAGGCCAGGCCCAGGATCAGGGTAACGGTGATCTTGCCACCGGCTTCGGGGTTGCGGGCGGTGCCTTCGCAGGCGGCCTTCAGGCCAAGGCCCTGACCGATGCCGCAGAGGCCGGCGGCGATGCCCATGCCGATGGCGGTGGCCCAGGCGGCCACGGGGCCGACAGCGGCGCCGGCGGCGGCGACATCGTCGGAAGCGAAGGCGGCGGAAGCGCAGAGAACCATAGCCAGGGTCATCAGAAGAGCTTTACGCATGAGGGTGACTCCTAAAGGTATGTTGTTGTGGTCAGACGACCATTTCCCCGTGATTAGTGGGCGTGCTCCAGGGAGCCCTTCAAGTAGATCATGGTGAGCATGAAGAAGATGAAGGCCTGAATGGTTTTGCCCAGGATGAACAGGAAGTACATGGGCAGGGTGCCGAGCACCGGAGCAAGCACGAAGAGCAGCACCAGGACGATTTCCTCGCCGCGGATGTTGCCGAAAAGACGGAGGGTGAGCGAGACCGGGCGGGCCAGGTGGCTCACGGTCTCAAGAATGAGCATCAGCGGGGCCAGTGCGGCCATGGGGCCCATGAAGTGCTTAATGTAGCCGAAGCCCCATTTCTTGATGCCGATGTAGTTGTAATAGAGGAACACGCAGATGGCCATGGCGGCATTGGTGTTCACGTTGGCCGTGGCGGCGTCGCAGCCGGGGATCAGGCCGATGTAGTTCATCACCAGGATGAAGATGAAGATGGAGCACAGGAACGGGAACACCCTTCGGCCTTCCTCTCCTATGTTCGCCACCGTGAAGTCCTCAAGCCCGCCGATGACGGTCTCGAACACGTTCTGCAGCCCGCCGGGCACCAGCTGGAGTCGCCCGCGCAGCATGAAGGCGCAGGTGAACAGAATGATCATGGCCAGCCACATGTAATACACGTGCGGCGGCAGACCCAGCCCCAGCTTCTCGTCGATGATCATCGAATAGGTCAGCGGATGCGGAAGTCCTGCAGACATGTCCTAAGCCTCCTTCCCCTTCCCCACAGTGGGGACTTTGTGCCTGATCTGAAGAACCCCCCACAACACCGCGTTGGCGATCGCGGTGGAGAGCCCGGCCAAAAGCCCGTAAGCCGACGCCCCGGCCCATGCGACCAGCATGGCGATGGCGGCGGCGGTCAACACCAGCCTTCCGTAAAAGAGCGTCAAAAGCGTGAACATGGCGCCGCGCCTCACCCGGACCAACTCTTGCGCGGCCTTGGAAAGCCACCAGAAATTGATGCTGATGATGCACGCACCGGCGGCGAAGGAGAACCCCCAGTTGGAGAACCCGCTCGCCAGACACGCAACCGCCGACCCACCCGCGGCCAGAAGCACCTGGTTGCGCATCAGCCGCCTTGCCTCCACCAGGGCGAAGCCCCGGCGGTACAATACGGCGTCCATCTTCCGGACAAGCTCTGCGAACATGCACCCTCGCGCCAACGAGCCCAAAAGCCCGCCGTCTATTTCCCCGGTTCCTGGCCGTCCTTGCCAGTCCCCTCGCCAGTGCGCCTCTGGATGCGCCTGGCCTCCCGGTACACGTCGCGGAACCCCGCAACGATGCCCAGTAGGAGAAACACCACCAGGAGCCACGGACTCGTGCCCAGCCACTTGTCCAAAAAGTAGCCCATGGCCAGGCCGATGAAGGTGGCGCTCACAAGCTGGAGACCGATGGTCCCGGCGACGTAGAACAGTTCCAGTGCCCCGGATTGCTTGCCCTGCTTGGGAAAGAACATACTCAAACCCCGGACGGTTGTTCCGGATGGCCTGCGCGCGGCCCCCGGACCCGGAATGCCGGGACGTTCATTTCTTCACAAGGAGAAGTAGCTAGCACAAGCCCCTTGCCCCGTCAATGCGGTTGCGCCCTCGCGGCCACGCATTTTTCATCTTTTCCGCACCCAGGCCGCGCTGGCGCAAATAGTGACAATCGCGCCCGAAGCCAGTATGAGCAGTCATCCGCGCCACTGCGCGCACGCCACAGCCAGCATGGATGGAGCATGACCCGAAAGACCGGCACCACAATCGTCCGGGCGGCGGCGACCCTGCCCCCGGAGAAACTGAGGACCCGCCTTGACCCGGCCTCCCTGCCCTGCGCAGACAGCCGCGGACTCGCAAAGCGTAACGGCCAGGCGGCCTTCCAGCCGCGCGCCATGCAGGCCCTGCGCATGGCGCTCATGATCCCCGGCCTGGAATACAATGTCTTTGTGGCCGGCGATCCCGGCCAGGGACGCACCCACTTCGTCCGGAGCATCCTCTCGCCGGAGGCGGCCAAGCGGCCCACCCCGCCGGACTGGCTCTACCTGCACAATTTCGAGGACGAGGACCGCCCGCACGCCGTGAGCCTGCCGGCCGGCCAGGGCCGCGCCTACAAGACCGCCCTGGCCAAGGCGCTGGCCGACGTGCGCCTGGCCATCAACGCCAGCTTCGACCAGGACGCCTACCGCAACAAGCACGAAACGCTCTTCAAGCGCTTCTCGGCCAAGCGGGACAGCATCTATAATAAAATGGAAGCCATGGCCCGCGACAAGGGCTTCGCCCTGGACATGGACGACAACGGCGGGCTGACCATACTGCCCATGGCGGGCGGAAAGGTCATGGAGGACGAGGAATACGGGCGCCTGCCTCCGGCCCGGCGCAAGCTGCTCAAGACCAAGGGCGAGCGCCTGCTGTCCGACATCGGCGTGCTGTTGCGCAAGCTCACCCAAAGCGAGCAGGGCTTCCGCCAGGGCGAACTCAAGCTCCACCGCGAAGTCGCCGCCGAGGCCCTCACCACGCGCCTGGCCCCCCTGCGCAAGGACTTCGCCGCCCATGCCCGGCTCATTGAGCACATGGCCGCCGTTGAAAAGGACATCCTGGACAACGTGAACGATTATCTCCCCCGCGACGCGGCGGAGCGCTGGGGCGCGGCAGCACCGGCCGCGCAGTCCGCCCACGGGGCCCACGGCGAAGCCCACGGCCAGGCGCAGGCGCAAGATGACATCGGCTACCGCCACGAGGTGAACCTCTTCGTGGACAACGGACGGCTGGCCCAGGACCGGCAGGGCGCGCCCGTTGTGGTGGAGGACCACCCCACGGCCTTCAACCTGCTGGGCAGCATTGAGCGCGAAAGCGAACTGGGCGCGTTCTACACCGACTTCTCGCTGGTGCGCGCGGGGAGCGTGCACCGGGCCAATGGCGGCTTCCTCATCCTGAACGTGGAGGACCTGCTGGGCAACCAGGGCTCCTGGGAGGGACTCTTGCGCGCCCTGCGCCTGGGCCGCCTGCGCATGGAGGACCCCGGCGACGGCGAGCAGACCCGGACCCGCACCATCGAGCCAGAGCCAATCCCCCTGGACCTCAAGATCATCCTTGTGGGCACGGACGAAGCCTATGAGGCCCTGCTTTCGGGCGACGACCGCTTCCGCAAGCACTTCAAGCTCAAGGCCCATCTGCAGGGCAGCGTGGCCCGCACCGCCGCCAGCACCCGGCAGTACCTCGCCGCCCTGGCGGGCATCATCGACCAGGGCGGACTGCCGCCGTTTTCGCGGGAGGCGCTGGCCGGACTGGTGGACCACGCCAGCCGCCTGGCCGAAGACCAGAAGCGCCTCACCCTGTCCTTCACCCAGGTTCGCGGACGCATGATCGAGGCCGCGGCCATCGCCCGCATGGACGGCCGGGAACTGGTGGAACTGTCGGACCTTTCGCGCGCCGTGGCCGAACACGACTTCCGGGCCAACCTCTTCGAAGAGGAGTTCATGGCCGACTACGACCGGCAGATCATCAAGGTGGCCACTGGCGGCAGCGCGGTGGGCCGCGCCAACGGCCTGTCGGTCACGCTCTTCGGCGACTACGAGTTCGGCCTGCCGCACCAGATTTCCTGCACCGTGGGCGTGGGGCACGGCGGCATTCTGGACCTGGAGCGCGAGGCCCAGCTGGGCGGGCCCATCCACACCAAGGGCATGATGATCATCAAGAGCTGTCTGGTGCGGCTCTTCGCCCAGGACAAGCCGCTGGTCTTGACCGGCAGCCTGTGCTTCGAGCAAAACTACGCCGGGGTGGAGGGCGACTCCGCCTCGGGCGCGGAGCTGGCGGCGCTTTTGTCCGCGCTTTCCGGCGCGCCCATAGACCTGTCCCTGGCCTTCACCGGCGCGGTAAGCCAAAGCGGGGCCATCATGGCCGTGGGCGGCGTGAACCGCAAGGTGGAAGGCTTCTTCGAGGTCTGCCGCAGGCGGGGACTTAGCGGACGGCAGGGCGTGCTCTTCCCGGCGGACAACGCCGTGCATCTGCTGCTGAAGGACGAGGTGGTGGAGGCCGTGCGCGCGGGCCAGTTCCACCTCTACCCCGTGGCCAGCATAGAGCAGGCCATGACCATTCTGACCGGCCTGCCCGCCGGCACGCGCCGCAAGGACGGCCGCTACACGCCGGGATCGCTCTACAGCATGGTGGACGCGCGGCTGGCCGAACTGACGCGGCTGGCCTCCCAGGCCGAACATCCACGCAAGAAAAGGGGCTAACGCATGTCCAAGACCTGGATTCGGGCCAAGCTGCCGGAGTTCGTGCGCGACATGTTCCGCAACTTTTGCATGTCGTGCAAGGCGCTGGAGCAACAGTTCGGCTCCTTCGACCGCGAAGGCGCGGTGGCCTTCACCATCCTGCGCGACCTGATCGGACAGGAGATGGACAAGGGGCTCTTGTGGCGCATGAAGGACACCTCCCACCACGTGTTCCGCAACGACCCGGAGACCCCGCTCACCGGGCAGTTCCTGGACTGGGGCCTGGGCTACATCTTCCACGAGACCATCAAGCTCAAGGAGGACGCCTACCAGGCGTTGACCTACGCGCCGTGGTTCCTGGCCCTGCGCGGCCGCGACCTGCCCGAGGCCGAACGCGTGGTGGTGGAGGAGCTCTTCCAGGTGCTGCGCCAGACGGAAGAAAGTATGCGCCGCGAAATCGACCGCATCCGCTTCATCATGAGCCAGTGCCGACAGTTGTTCCCCATCTACCTGGCCCGCCACAGCGAAAACGCCTTGCTGGCGCGCTACCTGTTCTCGCAAAACCAGCTGGTGCGCGAAGTCTTTGGCGCGGATTACGCCAACCTCGTGGCCACCATTTACGGCGAGCACCCGGAACGCATGTTCGTGCTGGCGGCGCAAAGCCTGCGCCTTGGCGGCTGGGTTGACGAAGCGGCGCTCGCCGTGCAAGGCGCTTTGGCCATCAATCCGAACGAGCGCCTTGTGCTGCAGGAGAAAAAAATTCTCGACAACTGGACGCAAAGAATGGTTGGTTAAGCTTGACAGGTTCCGGCGGCCAGGAATATCTTGCAGTTCCCAACTGGAGGAGGGAGTTAACTATGAAAAAGTTCATGCTGCTGACCATCGCCTGCTGTGCTGTTTTCGCCCTTGGCTGCTCCAAAAAGGTCGAGCCCGCACCGGCTCCGGCCCCGGCGCCCGTCGTTGAAACCCGCGAAGCCGCCCCCGCACCTCTGTCCCCGCGCCAGATCTACGAGGCCGACTACGCCAAACTGCCCACGTCCTACACCGTGGTGAAGGGCAATTGCCTGTGGTGGATCTCCGAATTCAAGGAGATCTACAACGACCCCTTCATGTGGCCCCTGATCTTCAAGGCCAACCGCGCCAAAATCAAGAACGCCAACCTGATCTACCCCGGCCAGGTGTTCGAGATTCCCCGCGCCTTCTCCCTGGATGACGCCAAGGCCGCCCGCGTGAAGGCCGGCAAGTCCAAGAAGAAGTCCGCTCCTGAGAGCAAGGCCAACCTGCCCGCGGACATCCGCGAGGCCCTGGGCTACGGCTTCTAAGACCCGCAAGGGCACAATCGGCTAAGGACGGCGCCCGGTCGAAAGACCGGGCGTCTTTTTTTGCGTGTGGCGACACGAACCAAAAGACTCGGAGCCGACCACGGACGCGAACGAAGCCGAGACCGACAGGCGAACGCCCTTGTGGATTCTCGGCCCATCCCCGCCTCAGCCCCTTGCATTCCAACACGCGCTGCCCTATTCTAGACTTTGTTTAACAAACACGGCTCCCCCACCCGTCCAACGCACGGAGGCCCCCATGAACGGTCCACGCCTGCTTTCCCGCGCGCAAGCGCTGGCCCTGGCCGGGCTCATCCTGCTGCCCGCCTGCGCCCCGCGCAAGTCCATCCCTTCCGACCCGCCAGAAGTGCGCACAGAGGCCGAGGTGCGCGGTGAACGCAAAGGGCCGCCGCCCCCGCACGGCGAGCGCGTCCCGGACACGCGCCCGGTGACCCACGACACGAGCGACGTGGTCGTCGCCGAGGTCACGGACCCGAAACCCTCCAATCCGCCCGCCGCGTCCAAGCCGACAGAGCCCAAGGCCAAGGCGGCCGCCCCCAAGGCGGTGCCCGCGCCAGAGGCCAAGGCCGAAGCGCCGAAGCAGCAGACGGCCGCGCCCAAGCCGGAGCCCTCGCCAGAGGCCAAGGCCGACGCGGCCGAGCAGGCCGCCAAGGCGGACCCGGCGGCCGTCCCCAGGACCCCGGTGGTGCAGATCGCATCCTTTACGACGGAGAAGAACGCCGAGGCCGCGCGGGCCTGGCTGACGGGAAAAGGATATGAGGAGGCGCGGGTGGCGCGCGTGGAGCAAGGGCAGACGGTGTTTCACCGCGTGCAGGCAGGCCCCTTCCAGGACCTCGCGGCAGCCCGCAAGGCCCTGGAAGAGCTCAAGGCCGACTGGCCCCAGGCGTTTATTCCTGCGGATTGAGCTCCGCGCGGAATTTACGCGACAGGCGGAACACAACAACCTTGCGCGGCGGCAGGGTGATGCTTTCGTTGGTCTGGGGGTTGCGCCCGCGCCGCGAGTTCTTGTCGTAGGCCTCGAACTTGCCGAAGCCGCTCACCAGCATGGCATGGTCCTTCTTGATGGCCTGCTTCATCAGCTCAAGGGTGGTCTCGACGAGATCCTTGATTTCCGCGCGGTTGCGGTCCGTCTTCTTGTAGATGGCGTCGACGATGTGCGCCTTGGTCAAAGTCTGCCCGCTCATGAAACCTCCGTGGGGTTCCCGTTTGTTCAGCCCAGAGCCGCCGCGATGGCCTGGGCGAGCTTGCGCATTTCCTCCGTACTCTCGTAGGCGTGCTGGGTCCAAAGGGTCAGCCCGTCCCCGTCGTGGCGCGGAATAAGGTGGAAGTGCGCGTGGTGCACCAATTGTCCGGCGGACTCGTAGTTGTTCATGCCCACGTTCAGTCCGCTGGCGCCGGTGGCCGTCATCACGGCCCGGCCGACGTTCTTGAGGGCGGCGAGCATCTCGCGCCCCAGGTCGTCGGGCAGGTCGAACAAGGTCGCGTAGTGCTTCTTAGGCACCACAAGCGCGTGGCCCTTGTTCACCGGGGCGATGTCCAAAAAGGCGTACACCCCGCCCTGGTCATAGATCTTGGCCGAGGGAATCTGCCCGGCGATGATCTTGCAGAATATGCAGTCCTGGCTCACTGTGCTCTCCACTGTTTAAACACGCCAACTGTCGCCAATCATTACGCGTCTGCCACAAATAATTCAAGTCTTTTCCACCGCAACGCGCAACAAATTATCGGTTCTCCCCAGCCGCAACGTCCAGCGTCATATTCCAGAGCCGCTGATGAAAAACTGCTCGGGCGCGCGCGCCTGCACAACGCGCGCGCCCGGCGCCACATCGCTGGTGACCCACACGTTGCCGCCGATGACCGCGCCCCGGCCGATGGTGACCCGGCCCAGGATGGTGGCCCCGGCGTAGACCGTCACATCGTCCTCCACGATGGGGTGCCGGGCCAGGCCCTTCACCAGGCGCGAGCCCGTGTCGTCCTTGGGGAAGCTCTTGGCTCCCAGGGTTACGCCCTGGTACAGCCGCACGTTGCTGCCGATGACGCAGGTCTCGCCGATGACCGTGCCGGTGCCGTGGTCGATGAAGAAGCGCGGGCCGATGTGCGCGCCGGGGTGGATGTCGATGCCGGTGTCCGAGTGCGCCATTTCCCCGATGATGCGCGGGATGATGTCCACCCCCAGATGGTGCAGCTGGTGGGCGATGCGGTGGTTGGTGAGCGCCTTGATGCTGGGATAGCAGAAAATGGTTTCGCCGGGGCTCTTTGCCGCAGGGTCGCCGTCAAAGGCGGCCTGCACGTCGCTTGAAAGCAGCTCGCGCACCCTGGGCAGCCGTTCCACGAACCGCAGCGCCACCGCGCGGGACCGCTCCGCGCAGTCCAGGCAGGGCTCGCGCCTGTCCCTGGTGCACACAAAGCAATACCCCCGGTTGATCTGCTCGGACAGCAGCTTCACCACGCGGTCCAGCGCACTGCCCACGTAAAAAGGCATGGTGCGGCCGCTCACGTCCGGCGGTCCGAAAAAACCCGGGAACAGCACCGCGCGCAGCAGCTCCACCACCTCGGCCAGCACCTCCAGCGAGGGCATGGGCTGGTCGCGGTTGACGTGGTGGCAGGCGGCCTCGCAGGCCGTTGGCGCGCACAGCCGGGCCACGGTCTCAGCCAGCACGGCGTCCTTGTCCAGGTTGGCGGCGTTCGCGTCGGGCGCGGCGTCTTCGCTCATGCGCCCTCCTCCCCCTCGGCGAACAGCGGGGTGGACAGATAGCGCTCCCCGGTGTCGCACACGATGAACACCACGGTCTTGCCCGCCATCTCCGGTCGGGCGGCCACGGCCAGCGCGGCGAAGGCGTTGGCTCCGGAGGAGATGCCGCAGCTGATCCCCTCCTCGCGCATGAGGCGGCGCGCCGTGGCGAAGGCGTCCTGTGCCGTCACGGGGAACACCTCGTCATACACGCCGGTGTCCAACACCTGGGGCACAAAGCCCGCGCCGATGCCCTGGATCTTGTGCGGCCCGGCCGCACCGCCGGAGAGCACCGGCGAGTCGCTGGGCTCCACGGCCACCACGCGCAGGCCGGGCTTGCGAGCCTTGAGCGCCTGGCCCACGCCGGTGATGGTGCCGCCCGTGCCCACACCGGCCACGAAGCAGTCCACGCCGCCGTCGGTATCGTCCCAGATCTCCAGGGCCGTGGCGGCCCGGTGCGCTTCCGGGTTGGCGGGATTGGCGAACTGCATGGGCATGAAGGCCCCCGGCGTGGCGGCCACCAGCTCTTCAGCCTTGCGGATGGCCCCGGTCATGCCTTCGGCCGCGGGGGTCAGCACCAGCCGCGCCCCGTATCCGGCCAGCAGCTTGCGGCGCTCCAGGCTCATGCTCTCCGGCATGGTGAGCACAAGCGACAGGCCCTGTATGGCGCAGATGAGCGCCAGCCCGATGCCGGTATTGCCGCTGGTGGGCTCCACGATGAGGCTCTGCGGGGTGATGCGCCCGTCCGCCAGCGCGGCCTCGATCATGGAGGCGGCGATGCGGTCCTTCACGGAACCGCCGGGGTTGCGGGACTCCAGCTTGGCCAGAACCTGGGCGGAAAGCCCGGCGGCCAGCCTGTTCAACCGCACCAGCGGCGTTGCGCCGATGAGTTCGGCCATGGACTGTGCGATGCGCATGGAACGCTCCTTGTTTCACGACGACGCAGCGGCCCACTGGCCGACTGCACTCAGCCGACATCCGTCGACTGAGTGTAACCATCTGAAACCATGCGGCAAGGGGCCGCACTGTATTTTCCACCCGCCCGTTCGGCTACGGCCCTATTCACCCCCACAATACCTGTTTCCGCACAACTGTCCACGCTGCGGGTCAAATGGCGCACGTTTGTCGCATCAACTTCACTTGACACTCAAATATTTTTAAAGCTAAAAAGCCATCACATCAAACGACAAGGAGCCCCCCAAATGATTGGACGCTTTTCCCACCTTGGCGAATACCGCGAGCTGTTCCGCAAACGCGAGGTGCTCCAATGCCTTTCGGGCGGTGCACTGGCCCTGCTTTCCTGGGCGTGGGCGGAGCGCGGGCTTGAACCGGCCTGGGCGGCCATGGCGCTCGGCCTGGCCGCCGTGGCGGTGAACGGGCTGCCCATCGTCTGGGGCGCGGCGCAGGGGCTTTTGCAGCGCCGCGTCAACGTGGACGAGCTGGTGGCGCTGGCCATCACGGCTTCGCTCATCCAGGGCGAGGTGCTCACCGCCGCCGTGGTGGCCTTCATCATGGCCCTGGGCTCCCAGTTGGAGGAGGCCATCAGCGACTCGGCCCGGCGTTCCATAGAATCGCTGGCGGCCATGACCCCGGAGGAGGCCACGGTGATCGGCGAGGACGGCCCGCGCACCATGCCCGTGCAGGGCATCCGGCCCGGCGACAGGTTGCTGGTGCGCCCGGGTGAGCGCATCCCCGTGGATGGCGAGCTTCTCTCCGGCACGGCCGCGGTGGACGAGTCGAGCATCACCGGCGAGTCCATTCCCGTCGAGCGCGGTCCCGGCGACACCCTGCTGGCCGGAACCCTCAACCACAACGGCGTGCTGGAGCTGCGCGCCTCGCGCATCGGCGCGGACAGCACCCTGGGACGCGTCATGCGGCTGGTGGAGGAGGCCGAGGCCCACAAGCCGGAGGCCGTGCGCTTCGTGGACTCCTATGCGCGCTGGTTCACGCCCCTGGTGCTCACCCTGGCCGGTTTGGCCTGGGCCGCAAGCGGCGATCCCTCGCGGGCCGTGGCGGTGCTGGTGGCGGGCTGCCCCTGCGCGCTGCTGCTGGCCGCGCCCACGGCCACGGTGGCGACGGTGGCGCGCGCGGCGCGCGCCGGGGTGCTGGTGAAGGGCGGGGCGCAGCTGGAAGCCGCCGCCACGGCCGACGCCGCGCTGTTCGACAAGACCGGCACCCTCACCCTGGGCCAGCCCCGCGTGGACGAGGCCGCTCCCGCCGCGGGGGTTGGCCTGGACGAACTCTTGTCCGCCGCCGCCGGGGTGGAACGCCACGCCGCGCATCCGCTGGCCCGGGCCGTGCTGCGCGCGGCCGAAACGCGCGGCCTCGCCATTCCGGAGGCGCAGGGCGTTGTGGCCGAAGCGGGCCTTGGGGTGCGGGGGCGGCTGGTCATGAACGGAACACACCGCGCAATCGAGGTGGGCGGCCCGGCCCTGCTCGCCGGGCGCACCCTGCCGCCGGAGCTGGCGGAACGCCTGGACGCCATGCGCGCGGCCGGAGCCACGGCTTTGGTGGTGCTGGCCGATGGCGCGCCCCTGGGATTGCTCGCCATCACGGACACGCCCCGGCCTGGCGCGCGGCGCACCCTGGACGCCTTGCGTTCACTCGGCATCACCAGCCTGGAAATGCTCTCCGGCGACGAACCAGCGGCCGTGCGGCGCATGGCCGATTCCCTGGGCCTTGCGGACGCCAGGCCCAGCCTCAAGCCCGGCGACAAGGGCGAGGTCATCGCCGCGCACCAGCGTCACGGCCGCCGCGTGCTCTTCGTGGGCGACGGGGTGAACGACGCGCCCGCCCTGGCCCGCGCCGACCTCGGCGTGGCCATGGCAGCGGCGGGAACGGACGTGGCCCTGGACACCGCGGGCATGGCCCTCACGCGCGACGACATCACCCGCCTGCCCTTCGTGGTCTCCCTCTCGCGCCGTATGCTCATGGTGATCAAGATGAACATCGGCCTGGGGCTTCTGTCCAACACCGTGGCCGTGTACGGCGGCATGAGCGGCCTGCTCTCCCCGATCGCCGCCTCGCTGCTGCACAACGCGGGCTCCATCCTCGTGGTGCTGGCTTCCGCAAGCCTGCTGCTGTACAAGGACCGCACCCCGGCCCCGGAGACCGCACCCAACGCCTAGGAGGACACGACATGACCGGCCAGAACGCCCATGCGGGCGCCTGCGGCGCCGACGAAGAGGAGCGCCGCACCGACGCGTTCACGCGACTGCTCATCGAATTCTACGAACGCTTTTCCTCCTGGGAACAGGATGTGGTGCGCGGCACGGGCATCACCCTGCAGCAGATGCATACCCTGGAGATCCTCGGCTCTGGCGGCGAAATGCGCATGAAGGAACTGGCGGGCAAGATGAGCATCACCACCGGCTCCCTCACCGTGCTGGTGGATCGGCTGGTGCGCGCGGGCCTGGTGGAGCGCATCCCCAATCCCCAGGACCGCCGCTCCATCCAGGTGGGCCTGACCCCCGAGGGACGGCGGCTGTTCAAGGAGCACCACGCCCTGCACGGCCAGCTGAGCCAGGACATGGCCGGCGCCCTTGCCCCGGAGGAACTGGCCCGGTTCATGGACATGCTGGCCAAGGTCGTTGCGCGGCTCTAGCTCGGCCTGCAACTGATTCTGATTTTCATCCTCTTCCGCCGCCGACATCCCCGCCAGCCTTCCGGCGGCGGTTTCACCCTTCGTCTTGCAGCGCAACATACGGCAATCCATTCGCAACCGTTTAGAAACGCAAGGATTGTCAGGCGGCAGCGTCCGTCATGCCAACGGCGTGCCGCGTCTTTTTCCGCGCCAATCATTGACATCGAAAATCATTTTCAATAGAACCTTTCCGACGGCACAGGCCCGGGTGGGCGTGCCGCGCAAAGGAGCAAGCGGCATGTGGCAGGAGATACTGGTCTATCTCACCATCGCCCTGGGGGTGTGCCTGACCCTGTGGCGGTTTCAAACCACGCTCGGCAGGCGGACCCTTGTTCATGAAGACGGGTGCGTCGGCAAGAATTCTTGCGGACGTTCCGGAATGGCCGGGCTGGCCGACCGGAAACACCCCAATGGGTTCGGCGTTCCGCGCCGGGAAGACCAGGCATGTTGAACCGCGCGGGGGTGTTCCCGCGCATTCGCAGAGGAGGGTTCCATGGATTCGTGTCTATCGTTGCGCCACGCGCAGTTGAACCAAAGAATGCGCATCTGTTCCATTGACGCCGACGGCGAACTGGGTCGCAGGGTACGCGACATGGGCCTTGTGCCCGGAACAGAGGTCACCGTCGTGGGCAAGGCCCCGCTGCGCGATCCCGTGGCCCTGCGCCTGCGCGACTTCACCATGACCCTGCGCAACAAAGAGGCCGACCACATCACCGTGGAGCCGATGGAGTAACCGCCATGTCAACGACAATCACCATCGGTCTTGCCGGCAACCCCAACTGCGGCAAGACCACAATGTTCAACGCCATCACCGGGGCCCACCAGCATGTGGGCAACTGGCCGGGCGTCACCGTGGAAAAGAAAAGCGGCGTCATCCGCCAGGGCGAAACCGTCCTTGACATTGTGGACCTGCCGGGGACTTACTCCCTCACGGCCTACTCCGAGGAGGAGAAGGCCGCGCGCAACTTTCTCACCGACGACAAGCCCGACGCGGTCATCAGCGTGCTGAACGCCGACGCCCTGGAGCGCAACCTGTACCTCACCGTGCAGATCATGGAGCTTGGGGTGCCGGTGGTGCTGGCCCTCAACATGATGGACGAGGTGCGCAAGGGCGGCAAAGACATCGACGTGGGCCTGCTTTCCACATTGCTGAACTGCCCCGCCGTGGAGACCGTGGCCCGCGAGGGCAAGGGCAAGCACCAGCTGCTGGACGAGGCGGTGCGCATCGCCAAGGGCGCCAACGGCAAGGCCGAGCCCCTGCGCATTTCCTACGGCATGGACCTGGATCCCGTGCTCGACGAGATGGAGGCCATCATCGAGAAGGCCGGGCTGCTGGCCGCCAAGGGCCCCGCCCGCTGGGTGGGCATCAAGTACCTGGAGGCCGACTCCTCGGTCATCCGCCAGGGGCGCGAACAGGACGCCAGCACCTCGGCCCGCCTGGAATCCCTGGTGGACAAGGTCGCGCAGCACCTCAAGAAAACCCTCAAGGCCACGCCGGACGGCATCATCGCCGACTACCGCTACGGGTTCATAGCGGGCATCACCAAACAGGTGGTGCGCTACCCCGAGGACCGCGCCAAGCGCATCCGCCTCTCCGACCGCATGGACAAGCTGCTCACCCACCAGCTGGCCGGACCGGTGATCATGGGCGTCATCATCTATCTGCTCTACACCGTCACCTTTGTGCTGGGCGAGTACCCCATGGGCTGGCTGGAAGACGGCTTCGGCTGGCTGAGCGACACGGTGACCGGCGCCATGGCCGACGGGCTGCTGCGCTCCCTCATCGTGGACGGCGCCATCGGCGGCGTGGGCGGCGTGCTCGGCTTTGTGCCGCTCATCATGATCATGTTCTTCCTGCTCTCCGCCCTGGAGGACTCCGGCTACGTGGCGCGCATGGCCTACATGCTCGACCGCGTGTTCCGGGTGTTCGGCCTGCACGGCATCAGCGTGCTGCCCTTCATCATCTCCGGCGGCATCGCCGGCGGTTGCGCCGTGCCCGGCGTCATGGCCGCCCGCACCCTGAAAAGCCCCAAGGAGAAGCTGGCCACTCTGCTGGTCGCTCCCTTCATGACCTGCGGCGCAAAAGTGCCCGTGTTCCTGATGCTCGCCGCGGCCTTCTTCCCCGGCGAAGAGGCCGCCATCATGAGCGCCGTGACCTTCAGCGCCTGGGCCGCAGCCCTGCTGGTGGCCAGGCTTCTGCGCTCCACCATAGTCAAGGGCGAAAGCACCCCCTTTGTCATGGAGCTTCCCCCGTACCGTATGCCCACCCTGCGCGGCCTGTGCATCCATACCTGGGAGCGCAGCTGGGCGTACATCCGCAAGGCCGGTACAGTCATCCTGGCCATCTCGGTGATCCTTTGGGCGGCCATGACCTTCCCTGCCCTGCCCGAGGACCAGGCCGCGCCCTTTGACGAGCGCATCGCCGCCATCGAGGCCCAGGCCGAGGCCGCCAAAGCCGCAGCCCCTGAAGCCGCAGCTCCCGAAGCCGCAGCTCCCGCCGCCGCGGCCTCCACGACCGAAGTCGCGGAAGGCGAAGAGCCCGCAGACCCCTTTGCCGAGGCCGTCGCCGCGGTGGAGGCCGAGAAGTCCGAGGCCGAGCTGCGCAACTCCCTCGCCGGACGCGCCGGCGTGGCCCTGGAGGGCATCAGCGAGGCGGCCGGATTCAACTGGCGCGTGAACATCGCCCTTATCGGCGGGTTCGCGGCCAAGGAAGTCGTGGTCTCCACCCTGGGCACCGCCTACGCCCTGGGCGAGGTGGACGCCGAGGACGCCGCCCCCCTGTCCGAGAAGATCGCGGCGGACGACAGCTTCTCCAAGGCCGCGGCCATGGCCCTCATGGCCTTTGTCATCCTCTATGCGCCCTGCTTCGTCACCGTGGTGGCCATGGCCAAGGAGGTCGGCTGGAAGTGGGCCGGTTTCTCCATGGTCTTCAACACCGTCCTGGCCTACGCCGTGGCCGTCGTCATCTACCAGGCCGCACGCCTCGTGGCCTGATCCCTCCTGTCACACCCACCCTCCCTCGCACCTGCGCGCGGGTCTCCGGAGATAGGCTCCGGGGACCCAAGCGCCGCCCGCCCCAAAAACAGCAAAAGCCGGGAGGCCAACCTCCCGGCTTTTCTTCTGTGCCCTCCTGGCTTGGCTAGCAGCCGTGCCTGCGGATCACCGGCGGCGGCGTGTAGGTGGGCGTGGCCGGAGTGACCACCGGGTGCGTGGTGCTGGTGGGCAGCACGCCCTGGGCCGCGCTGGCGGCCTCGATGCGCTGGCCCACCACATCGCCCGAGGACTGCTGGCCGATTGTGATGGTCACGCCCACGGGAACATGGTCCCTGGCCAGGCGCGCCAGCATGAAACTGGAGTCGAGCTTCGCCGCGCGGGCGAAATGCTCCTGGGCCGCAAGCCAGTCCTGCTTGTCCAGCGCGTCGAGCCCTTGGCCGTAGGCCACGGTGGCCTCGAAGCTCCGCGTGTGGTAGCTGCGCAACAGCGTCCGTCCCTGCTCCGGGTCGAGCTGGATTTTGTTCACCTCGACGATGCGCGCAAGAACCTGCTTTTGCAGCTCGAAAAACTTTTCCTTGGCCTCGCTCAGCCCGAAGGAGCCGACCACATCGCCCTGCCTGGTGGAGGCCACGCTGCTGGCCAAGCCCAGCTTGCCCGAAGCATCGTTCATGCTGCCAACCACCAGCCGTTCCGCGCCGAGCATCCGGCCCGCCCTGGGGGCAGTGGCCGGATCCACAGCGCCTGTTGCGCCGAGGGCCAGCTCGTCCAGCAGGGCCTGCATCCGCGCGCGCTCCACCACGCTTATGCCCTTGATCTGCGCCAGGTCCGAGATGGTCATGGCGGTGAGCGCCTTCTGCAGGGGCACCAGTTCCTGCCCGCTGCCCGCTATGGCGAAGTTGAACACGGCGTAGGAGTTGTCCTTGGCGGCCGCAAGGGACCGCTGGCCCTCCGCGGCCAGGGCCTTGCGGGCCAGCTTCTTGCTCTGCTCTATTTCCACCAGGGTGATGAGGCGGCCCACCTCCTGCGCCACCAGCGGCTTGCCGGGGTCGTTGAAGGCGCGCCAGGCCGCAAGCGCCTTGTCCTGCTGGTCAAGCTTCACGTAAGCCCAGCCCAGGTACACGTGGCACATGCTGGCCTTGGGCTCCTGGGCCAGGGCGCGCTCCAGCTCGGGGATGGCGCGCGCGGCGTCGCCGCTTTTGAGGTAGGCGTAGCCCAGCAGCTCGCGTGCCTGCCAGTTGGCGGGATCCGCGGCCGCCTGGGCCTGGAAGTCGGCGATGGCCTCGGCGTAGTTTCCGGCGCGCAGGGCGCTGGTGCCCTTCATGGCGGCGTTGCACCCGGCCAACACGGCCGCGCAACACAACAGCGATACGGCGAAACGGGTCTTCATGCGCGCCTCCCTGCCCGAATGCGGGCATCGGCCGTTGCCCCTGGCGGGCGAACGCGGGTCGTTCGCGGAAGGAGACGGCCCGGTTTGTGGCCGCCCCCTCCCGCCATGACATGTCCTACTTGCCGCCGACCTTGACGCTGCCGACGTTGGTCTCGCTCTTGACGTTGTGGCCGTAGCCCACGTTGGTGACGCTGCCGGCCTTGCCCTTGATGGTGATGTCGCCGGTCTTGGCGCCGTCCTTCACATCAACGGAATGCACGTTGGTCTTGGCCTCCACGTTCTGGCCGGAGGCCACGTTGGTCACGTTGCCCACCTTGCTGTCCACGGTGATGTCGCCGGTCTTGGCGGCGGCGAAAGCCAGCGCGGTGCTGGCCAGCACGATGATCATGCTCAGTGCGAACTTCTTCATGGTCTCCTCCTGAATTTGCGGGTTCGATGGCCTTCTCTTCCGTATGCGCAAGGGGGAGGGGGTTCCCCCGCGGGGGGCGTTCGCCGCTTACTTGGCCTTGGTGGTTATCAGCACGCTCTGCTCCACCACCTCGGCGGAGGCGCCGGGGGCCTGCTGGGGCTTCATGGGCGGAGCGGCCTCCCTGGCCTCCGTGGGCACGGGCGGGGCCGCTGGCTTGGCCTCGCTGATCTTGATGCCTCGGCTCAAGCCCTTGAGGGCCTGCGCGCCGCCCTCGACGCTGAGCATCCCGGTTTCGCCCAGGGAGCGGGTCTTGACCGCTGGCAGGCGCGACTCGCTGGCGTACAGGACGATGCGCTCCGCGCCGTAGGGCGGGGCCACGTCCAGGGAGAAGCCGTCGGAGTCCTCGGGCACGGTGTAGCTGCGCCCGCCCTTGAAGAAGTCCAGGCTGCGGTGCCCGTTGGGCAGAAGCTGCACGGTCTGGCCGTCTGCGGTGACGTAGACGATCTTGCCGTAGAAATCCTTGTTGCCGGAAAGGGTGATGCGGATCTTTTCGCCCTGCTTGTACACGGCCTTGTCGGTCTTGATCTGCACCGAGAGGGGCACGCCGGGCTGGGTGGACTGGGCCGGGGCGCGGCTGACCAGGGCCGGTCCGGCCGTAGCCTGGGCGGCGACGGCCCCGCTTCCGGCCACGCGGCTCTTCTCGCCCAGCACGGGGGCGTTCAGGAACAGATTCTCATAAAAATCCTCGTCCAGGCTGGCGGCCGGGAAACCGTAGGCCGCGCTCACGGCCTGGATGGCCGCGCCGGTCTCCGCATCGAGGGTTCCGGTGCTGCGCAGGCTGCGGTAGCCGTACACGTACAGCAGGTTCTGGATCATGCGCACGCGGCCCTGCTGGTCGGCCAGGGCGAACTGTTCGCGGACGTTCTCCATCACCACGGGGTCGGGCTTGGCGCCCTGGTCCACACACTTCCAATAGGGCAGGTTCAGGTACTTGCCCAAGGTCTCCAGCACGGAGAGGTCCACCAGCACGCGCACGGCGGCGTGGCGGCCCTGGATCTTCTTGACGCTGCTCTTGTAGCCGAAGGTGGCCCCGAAGATGGAGAAGCCGATGTCCAGGTCGCTGGCGGCCTTGAACACGCGCATGGTGTTCACGGCCTGCACGCGCGGCACCATGACCATGGTCTCAACGTCCGTGACGTTCAGGTCGATGGTGATGCTGGACACGGAATCGCGGTCCTGCTTGCCGAAATCCACGCCCGGCGAGTTCTTTCCCGCGCCGAACTGGCCGCCGAAATCCAGCCCGGAGCTGCCGGACTCCAGCGCCCGGTCGAACTCGGTGATGCCGCCGTTCAGCACCACGTCGGGCTTCACCTTGCCCTCCAGCGTGGTCATGTTCAGCGCGGCCTGGTTCTTGATGTAGATGGGGTCGTAGGGGATGAACACGATGCTGCCGCCGATGCTGTTGATGGCGCTCATGATCATCTTGGTGATGTCGAAGGGGATTTCCGCGCCGCTGGCCTGGGAGGAGCCGGTCTCGTCCTGCACCTGGGTGGTCTGCACGCGCAGGGTGCCCACGCGGAACTCGCGCGTCAGGCGGCCGAAGCGCTTGAGCGCACCGGTGTAGGTGGTCTCCTGGGCCTTGGGCGGCTCCACCGGGAGGGTGGGCGAGGGCTGTTTGCACGAAACCAGGAGCAATGCCATGGCCAAAATGGCCGCGATGCTGGCGCGGGTGTTCATGGAGCGTCTCCTTGGGCTTGGCCCGCCGGGCCTGCTCCCGGCTACTTTCCCTTGATGATGTTCTTGTCGCCCTTGCCTTCGTCGATGATGACGATGTCGCCGTAGACGTTGCCGCCCACGACCGCGCTGTTGACGTTGGTGTCGCCGGATCCGGCCTCGATGGCGCCGCCCTGCTGGCGCTTGGCCAGAGACTTGGCCTTGACCTTCTCGTACTTGACGTTGGTGCCCTTCTTGAGGGTGTTGTCGAACTCGAAGCCGTCGTCGTTGTCGATCTTGTCGTCCATGTCCTTGGCGAGGGCCGGGCCTCCGGCGGCAAGCGCCAGGCTCATGCCCAGGATGACCGCTGCAAGACGCTTCATGGCCGCCTCCCCCGGACGCCGCACCCGCCGACGCTGCCTTGCGCCGGGGCTGGACGCCCGTCCGTTACGTGTATCGCTGGAAGCTATTCCAGCATACCATGTACGTATAATGACGCAACACTGTTGTCAAGGCGAGCACACGAAACAACACGCAGGAAGAAGCTGGCCGTGGGGCATTGCAACGCTTTCCGGCGCGTGCTAGCATTTGTCATTACCTTGTGCCCCCCAGCCGTCCGTGCAGGAGACCCTCAAACAACGTTTGAGAGGAGGAACGCCATGAACGCCTTGCCCGTCCACAAGCCGGATGCTGCAGGGAACTGGACACAGTTTCACATGCTTTTCCTTTGCCTGGCCGCAGCTCTTGCCCTCCCGGCGGCGGGGCTGGCCGCCCAGGTGCACGAATCCGACCTCGCGGTCTCCAGCAAGGTGGGCAAGGTGTCCACCCAGGCCGAGGGCCGGAACGCCGAAGCGCGCTCCGTGGTCCACTCCGTGACCATCCACCCCGATGCCCGCACCGGCGACGTGCGGGTGAGCGGAGCCGTGGACAAGGTCCATTCCCAGTCCGTGGGCCAGAACACCAGCGCCGACAGCGCCGTGGGCGGGGTGAACGTGGGCGGCAAGTAAAGCCCTACCGTCCCTTGACCGTGGCCACGGCCTCGCCGGGCGCGCGTCCCGGCGCCACGCGGCCCTGGTAGATGATCTGGGAGTCCGGCCCCTCGGCGGCGTCCTTGCGGCCGCGTTCGCGCCAAAGCCACACGTGGCCGTCCTTGGTGTCCACGATGAGCACCTTGGGCGGAAACAGATTGTTGTCGCCGCTCTGCACCACCACGGGCTTGTAGCGGATGATCTCCTCCGCCAGGGCGGTGGCGCGGCACAGCGGCAGGGAGAGGATGACCAGAAGAAACGGAAGGGCGATGCGCCTGGGCATGGGGCCTCCTCGTCTGCGGTGAAGATGCGCGGGACGTTCGGGGGGCTTGGACACAGCATATCCCGAAACGCGCCGTGCGGGCAAGGGGTTTGCTTTCCCGCCTTGATAATCGACGCGTGTTCGTGCATACGTAGGGTATCAACCCCCCGGTCCAGCAAGAGGAGGCCCCCGCCATGCAGGCGCATCCGCACATGCCGTTGGCCGCTTCCGCAGCGGCCCTGCTTGCCCTGGCTCTGCTCTGCCTGCCTGCGGCCGCTCCGGGCGCCGGCCGCATGGACACGCCCTCGGAGGAGGAACTCATCGCGCGCGGCTTCCGCTTCGTCACGGAGAAGCCCGCCGACAAATTCCACGAGATCCCCGGCGACGACACCGTCATCCGCGTGTACAAGAAGGGCCAGGAGACCGTGGGGCTCTATATCCTGCGCAACGGGCGCATCTACGGCTACGCGGTGAAGGTGGGCGGGCAGCCCATGGCCGCCTACATCGACGAGTACAACTCCGGCTATTGCGCAAAAGACGTGAGCGCGGGCGAAAACTTCATGATCGATCTGCGCGCCTATGGCATGGACCGGGCCAGCCGCCGCAAATAGCACCGCACACAGGAGGTTTTTTTCATGCGCATCCGACTCCGCGCCCAGGCCATGGCCCTGGCTCTTGTCCTGGCCCTGTGCGGCCTGGCCCGCGCCCAGGCCCCCACCACCCTGGCCGTGCTGCCCTTCGAGAACAACGCCGTCACCGATGCGAAGATGTACGAGCCCCTCGCCCAGGGGCTGGCCGCCATGCTCATCACGGACCTCAAGATGGCCGGAACGAGCCTCAAGGTCATCGAGCGGGCGCAGATCGCCGCCATCCTGAAGGAGGTGGCCTTGAGCCAGAGCGGCATGGTGGACGCGGCCACGGCGGTGCAGGCCGGGCGGCTCCTGGGCGCGCAGAGCATCGCCTTCGGCGCGTTCATGGTCCTGGGCGACGACGTGCGCATGGACGCCCGCATCATCAACGTGGAGACCAGCGAGTGCATCATGGCCGCCTCCATCACCGGCGGCAAGAAGGACTTCATGAAGCTGGAGCGCCAGTTGGCGGAGAAGATCGCCGCCGCCCTCAAGGTGAGCCTGTCGCAGATTCCGCCCGCGGCCAGCGGCATGGACGCGGCGCTTCTGTACTCCCGCGGGCTGGAGGCCCTGGACAAGGGCGACCGCGCCGGGGCCGAGAAGCTCTTCGCCGAGACCGTGGCCGCCGACCCGGCCTACAAGCGGCAGGTGGAGGGCATCATGGCCGCGTTGAACCAGTAGCCCGGCCCTGACGCGAAAGCCCCGGCAGGACGAACGTCCCGCCGGGGCCTTTTGTTTTGCCCCCGACTCCGCGCCCGGCTACCGGATGCGCACGTCCACCTGCCCGGCCGCAAAATCCTGCACCACGATGCGCCGCTTGCCGGAAAGGGGCGTGTTGTCCACGGCCACGGCCAGGTCCTCGCCCGTGCCGCCGTAGCGCACGTCCAGCACCAGCAGGCCGCTCTGCTTGTTCCAGCGGTCCGTGGCCACCTCGTTCACGCTGGAGGTCTTTTGCAGGGCGGACAAAAGCGACGCGTAGGCCGACATGTCGCCCACGCCGGTGGCGAAGAGGCGTATCTGCCCGCCCTCGGCCGCGTCCTTCATGGCCAGGCTGGTCAACGTGGGGGCCACGTAGCCGTCTATGGTCGCGCGGGAGGCCTGGGCCAGGGCCTTCTGCGCGCCGTTGAGCGCGCTTACGTGCGCTGCGGCCGCGCTCTGCACCGTGGAGCCCAGCACCTGCCCATTCTGGGCGCTGACGATCTTGAGCTGGATGTTGGTTTGAATGGAGCGCAGGTTGGTTCCAGGCATAACCTCGCCCGCATCCTGTATGGCGGCCTTTCCCACCAGCACGTACCGCGCGCCGAACATGGCCCCGAGCTGCTTGGCCGCGTCGGCGTCGCCGGAAAGGGCCAGCCGCACCTGCCCCTTCTGGTTGGCGGCCTCAAGCTGGGCCTTGTCGATGAGCGGGTAGCCCAGGGCGGAGAGCCGGGCCAAAAGCTCGTTCTCGGCCATGCTCATGCCCTTTACCGGACAGTTCACGCAGTCCTCCTGCACCAGCAGCATGAGCTTGGGCGGCTTGGCTTGTCGCTGGGCCGCGGGCCGGGCAGGGGCAGGGGCAGGGCTTACCGCCGGGTCCGGGGCGGGCCTGGAAGCCGCCGCCTGGGCCTGCTGCTGGCCGCGCTCTATCTGCCGCTTGAGCTCCGCGATCTCCGCGCGCTCCTTCTCTATCCTGGCCCATTCCTCGGCCGCGGCCTTGTCCATGGCTCCGCCCGCGGTCTCGCCCCCGCCCCTGAAAAAGAAATCACCGGTGAGGGACGAGGACTGCCAGGGCACCTGCCGCTTGCTGGTCTCGCGCATGACGGACACGCGCACCTTCTTGAGCACCTTGTCCACCTCCAGATTCGGGGTGGGCATGTACTCCAGCATGTACTTGGTGAACACGCCGTTCCTGCCCTCTCCGTCGGCGGCGGTGTCGCCCGGGGCGGTGGCGTAGGCGATGAAGGTGCCCGTGGGCGCGTCCATGCGCGCAAGCCCCTTGGAGGACGAGCGGTAGCTGCGGGCAAAGGGGTTGTCGCGGCAGGCGTCCAAAATGACGATATTGAGCGGGTTGCCCGCGTTGTGCATGGCGTCCAGCACGCGCCCGGCATCCACGGACTCGTACTTGATGTCGCTTTCCTGGCTGATCTTGGCCCCGATGGGGATGAGGTAGTTGACGCCGCCCACCTGCATTCCGTGCCCGGCGAAGAAGAAGAGTCCCATGGATTCCTTGTTCAGCTTGCCCTGGAACTCGCGGATGGCGTCCTCCATCTGCTTCTGGTTGGCGTTCAGCCGCGAGATGACCTCGAAGCCCAGATTCTTGAGCATGGAGCCCATGTCCGTGGCGTCGTTGACCGGATTCTTCAGCGGCGAGGACTCGTAGGCGGAGTTTCCGATGACCAGCGCCAGGCGCTTCTGGGTGTCGGCCAGGGCCGGGGCGGCGGCCAGCAGGGCCAGGCCGGTCAGGACACCAGCCAGGACGAGGGCCAAAGGTGGGCGGATGCGCATGGGTTCCTCCTTGGCGGACTCAAGGGGGGGTGGATATGTATGCATCTACCCAATGACGCGGAAAATGGCAACGCGCCCCAAGGGGCCGGGCGGGGCAACAGGGCGCGAGCGCACCCGGCGGCTACGTGCGGGTCAGCGCCTGGGCCCGGCGCTTGACACGCTCCGGGTACCAGGTGGTGAACAGCAGGCAGGAGAGCATCATGGAGTAGTTGAGCGCCTCGATCTGCCACTCCGGCCATGCCGTGCCCTGGCTTTTGAGCTAGGCCAGGCCCGCGCCCACGGTGAACACCGCCGCCCAGGTGGCGGTGAGCACGGTGTTGGTGCGCACAAAGGCCGGATGGCTCCAACGCGAGGGATCGGTATGCTCCTTGGCGTACTCCAGGGTGAAGGGGCGGCCCAGGGCGAGCGTGGTCCAGGCGCCCACGGCCAGCGCGCCGTTGGCCAGCACGCCCATGAAGCGCACGGTCCACATGTGCTCGAAGGCGAACACGGCCACGCAGGCGTAGCTGAAAAACACGATGCCCACCCACATGATGACGCCCTTGTGCAGCTTGAGCACGGCCATGACCAGGGTGAGCGCGGCGGCCACGGCCAGCCCCAGCTTGAGCCGGAACATGGAGCCGTGCGCGAGGAAGAGGAACGCGATCCACGGCGCGAAGCCGAGCATGAGTTTGATGAACTGACGCATTGGAGGTCCTCGCTAGAGCTTGCGGGATTGCTAGTCGTCGAAACGCTTCACGATGTTCTGGTAGGCGTCGGTGCGGCGGTCGCGCAAAAACGGCCAGCCCCGGCGCACGTCCTCCATGCGCCCGGGGTCCACCCGGGCCAGCAGGATGGTCTCCTCGTCCGTGGGCGCCTGGGCCACCAGCTCGCCCGCCGGGCCGGCCACGAAGCTCGTGCCCCAGAACTCTATGCCCGCGCCCGCCGCGTTGTTGCCGTCGAGCAAAGGGCGCTCCAGCCCGATGCGGTTGGCCGCCGCGATGTAGCAGCCGTTGGCCACGGCGTGGCCGCGCTGCACCAGCATCCAGGCGTCGCGCTGCTCCTGGCCCAGCTGGGCCTTTTCCTGCGGGTGCCAGCCGATGGCCGTGGGGTAAAAGATGACCTCGGCCCCTTTCAGCGCGGTCAAACGCGCGGCCTCCGGGTACCACTGGTCCCAGCACACGCACACGCCGATGCGCCCCACGTGGGTGTCCACGGCCAGAAAGCCCAGATCGCCGGGGGTGAAGTAGAACTTCTCGTAGAACGCCGGGTCGTCGGGGATGTGCATCTTGCGATACACGCCGAGCACGTTCCCCTCGCGGCCGATGACCGCCGCCGTGTTGTGGTAGAGCCCGATGGCGCGCTTCTCGAACAGCGAGACCACCATGGCCGCGCCGGTCTTTTTCGCCAGCGTGCCGAAGGCCTCTGTGGTGGGGCCGGGAACCGGCTCGGCCAAATCAAAGAGGCGGGCATCCTCCTGCTGGCAGAAGTAGGGGCCTTTGAAGAGCTCCTGCAGGCAGACGACATCGGCCCCGAGGCCTGCGGCGCGCTCGGCCAGCTCCAGGTTGGCCTGGAGGTTCTCCTGGGCGCTGTCGCGGCAGGCGGTCTGCACAAGGGCGATGGTGTAGGGCGTGCGGCTCATGGACGGCCTCGCGATGCTGCTGGTGTGAAAGAAAAAGCGCCGGGGTGGGTTGTTGCGCCCGCCCCGGCGCCGCCGATGCGTGTAGAGCTGTGCCGCCCGCGCCCCTACTTGGGGTCAAGCGCGTCGATGACCTTGACGCCGAACTCCTTGACCGCGTCTGGCGGCTTGAAGAACACGGCCATGAAGGGTGTGTCCATGCCGGTCTTGAGGAAGGTGTTGCTGGTGAGGATGCCGACCTCCGAGGAAAGGCTGGCGTTGATCTCCTCCTCGCTTTGCACCTGGAGCTGGAACTGGGAAAGGGTGTTGCCGCACAAAAGCTGCTTGCTGGCCAGCACCTGCCCCTTTTCGTCGAACAGGGTGATCTCGACCTTGATGCGCTCCTTGGGGGTGGCGAAGTTGTTCACCGCCTTGCCTTCCACCACGAAGACGTTCCCCGCCTTTTCATTGGGGATGTAGTACTGGCGAACGTTCCGGAGGGCAATGTCCTTGACCTTGTCGATCTTCTCCTCGCCTTGTTTCTCTCCGGAGAGGGAGCCCAGGAAAGGAATGTTCATCTTGGTCCAGGGCTTGAACACGAAGAGCGCGGCCACCAGCGCGGCCACCACGGCAAGCGAGACCCCCAGGATGATGAGCTTCTTCTTTTTCGCCGCCCCGGCGTCCTTGGCGGGAGCGTCCAGGCTGGCGCCGCCCAGGGAGTTCAGGAAGTCGTCTTCGCCGCCGATCTTGGCCTCGTGGCCGGAGGCCGCGTCCAGGCTGGCGCTGAAGCTGCCGCCATCGTCGTCGACATCGGTCCTGGTGGAAGGCGCGACGGGCTCGTCGTCGAAGGGACTCTTGCCCGCCGTGGCGGAGAAGCCGGGCAGGTCGTCGTCGTCTGCCGGACCAGCCGCGGGCTCGTCATCGTCCCAGGGCAGCTTCTTGCCTCCGGCAGCGGCAGGGGCCGCGGGCTCGTCGTCGTCCCAGGGCAGTTTCTTGCCAGGGGCCGTGGCCGGGGCTTCGGGCGCGGCGGGCGCGGCGGGCGCGGGCCGGGCGGCGGCCTCGGCCGCGTTCAGGTCGCCAAGCTCCTTGTCGAAATCCTTGCCCGGAGGCATGACGGTGAACACGTGCTTGCACCGCGCGCAGCGCACCTTGGATCCGGTGGGCGCGATCTTTTCCTCTGGGAGGTTGTACTTGCTCTGGCAGTTGGGACAGGCGACAATCATGATGTTTCTCTAGCTCCAACGCCCCGTTACAGGACGAGTTCGTACACGGCGTCCAACTCGCGGTATTTCTCCGCATAGTCCATGCCGTATCCCACAATAAACCCCTTTTGAAGGGGGAAGCCCGCAAAGTCAACCGTGAGCGCGATCTCTCTGCGCTCGTGCTTGTCCACGGCGGCGCAAATCCGCACGCTTTCGGCCCCGCGCTTCTCCAGCACGTCGAACAAAAACCGCGCGGAATGCCCGGTGTCCACGATGTCCTCCACAAGGAGCACGTGCTTGCCCGAGACATCCACCTCCATGTCCTTGCTGAAGATGGTCTGCCTGCTGCGGTTTGTACCGGAGCCGTAGCTGGCCATGCGCACGAAGTCGAGCTCCAGCGCGTCGTTCTTGATGTGGCGCACCAGGTCGGCGAAGAAGAGGAACGCGCCCTTGAGGACGCACACGGCCACCAGCGGCTTGCCCGCGTAGAACGCGGTTATTTCCGCCCCCAGTTCGGCCACGCGCCGCTGGATGGACTGCGAATCGATGACGGTCTTCATGCTGTGGGACATGTTTAAAGAATCCTTACAGTTCGATATGCAACGCGATCTCGTCGCAGTCGGGGAAGCGCGGGCAGTTCAGGCAATCGCTCCACACCTTCTGCGGCAGGGTGTCCTTGGACACCTCGACGAAGCCCATGTGACGAAAGAAGTCCGGCGTGTTGGTCAGGGCGAACACGCGGTAGATGCCCAGCGTCACCGCGTCGGACAGGCAGGCCTCCACCAGCTTGCGGCCCAGGCCCTGGCCGCGCGCCTCGCGGGCCACCACAAGGGAGCGCACCTCGGCCAGGTTCTCCCAGCAGATGGACAGGGCGCAGCAGCCCAGCGCCTCGTCTTCGCGCGACTCGTCCACGATGACGAAAAAGTCGCGCAGGTGGCTGTAGAGCTGGTTGTACGAGCGCGGCAGCACCAGCCCGTCGTCGGCGCTGGTGTTCATGATGAGCTTGTGCACGCCCTTGACGTCGGTGATGCGCGCCTTGCGCAACCGCATCGCCAACGCCTAGTCCCTCGCCAAAGGTCCGATGACCTGGTCAAGCATTTCAAAAGGATACGCGCCAGCGCTATTGAAGGCCACCTGGCCGTTCTTGTCCAGCACGTACAGGGCGGGCACGCCCTTGACGCCGAATTCCGAGCCGACCTCCGCCTTGGAGAGGTACACCGGCACCGTGGTGGGCCGCGATTTGAGGTATTCGGCCATGATCTCCTCGGTGTCATCCACGCTGATGGCCAGGATGTCCAGCTCCTCGGGCGGGTACTTGGCGCGCAGCTGCTCCAGCACGGGCAGTTCGGTCTTGCAGGCCGGGCACCAGGTGGCCCAGAACATCACCAGGGTGATCTTGCCCTTGTTGGCGGCGAAACGCTGCTCAACGGCGGGCATGTCCAGGGTCTCCAGCTTGCCGCCGGAGGGCGCCGGGGCCGTCGCGTCGCCGGAGCAGGCGGCCAAGAGCAACAGGCAGGACAACACCCCCGCCCAAAGCGGTCGTACGTATGCGTTCATCCAGAACTCCTCAAGCGGGCGCGCAAAAGGGCCGCGCCAGCGTCTGCTGGCCGTGTAGCAGAAACCCGCGGCGGACGCAAAGGCGCTACTGCGCCAGCACCCGGCCCGACAACTCCGCCGCCAGCTTCACCGCGGCCACGGCATCGCGGGAAAAGCCGTCCGCCCCGATGGACAGGGCGAAGGCCTCGGTGACCACGGCCCCGCCGATCATGACCTTGATGGGGAGGCCGCGCTCCTTGACCAGGCGCACGGTGTCCTCCATGCGCACCATGGTGGTGGTCATCAGCGCGGAAAGCCCGATGACCTTGGCCCCCACGCGCTCGGCCTCGTCCACTATCTGCGCGGCGGGCACGTCCTTGCCCAGGTCGAAGACCTCGAAGCCGTGGTTTTTCAGCATCAGACAGACGATGTTCTTGCCGATGTCGTGGATGTCGCCCTCCACCGTGGCCATGACGATGGGCGTCTTCTTCTCCGCCCGGCCGGAGGCCATGAGCAGGGGCTCCAACCGGGCGAAGCCCGCCTGCATGGCTTCGGCGCTGCGCAACAGCTGCGGCAGGAAGTATTCCTTGCGCTCGTATTTGCGGCCCACCTCCAATATGGCGGGGATGAGCGCGCCGTCCACCAGGGCGAAGGGGTCGGCCCCGGCGGCCAGCTCGGCCTCGATGAGCGAGATGAGCCCGTCGCGGTCGCCCATGACCACGGCCTCGCCAGGGGTGGCGGCCTTGCCCCGGCCCGCGCCGCCGCCCGCGCCAGACGCCGGCCCGCCCACTCCGCCCGCGCCTGGGGTCCAGTCGGCGTAGGAGGCGATGTAGCGTCCGGCGTTGGCGTCGCGCGCCAGCAGCACCTCGGCCGCGGCCGCGGCCTCGCGCAGGCGGCGGCTGGCCGGGTTGGCGATGCACGAGGACAGGCCCGCGCCCATGGAGAGCGTGAGGAAGCTTGAATTGAGCAGCTCGCGCGCGGGCAGCCCGAAGGAGACGTTGGACAGCCCCATGGTGGTGGGCAGGCCCAGCACGTCCGCGCAGTGGCGGATGGTCTCCAGGCAGTGGCGCGCGGCCAGCGCCTTGGACGACACCGTGAGCACCAGAGCGTCCACCATGACCAGTCGGCGCGGAATGCCCAGACTGTCGGCCTGCGCGAGCAGGCGGTCGATGACCGCGATGCGCTCCTGCGCGGTGTAGGGCAGCTTCCGGCCCTCAAGGGGCAGCAGGATGAAGGGCGCGCCGAACTTCTTGCACAGGGGGCCCAGTTGCTCCATGCGGCCGGGCTCCCCGCTGATGGAGTTCACCAGCGGCGAGCCGGGCTGCGTCCACAGGGCGTTCTCCATGGCCTCGATGTCCGAGGTGTCCAGCGACAGCGGCAACTCGAAGCGGGAGCTCAAGGCCAGGGCCAGGGCGGGCAGCACGGTCTTTTCGTCCACCATGGGCGCGCCCACGTTCACGTCCAGCACGCCGGCCCCCTGGGCCGCCTGCTCGGTGGCCAGGCGCAGGGCCTCGGCGTGCAGGTTCTGGGAAAGCTCGTCCGCCAGAACCTTCTTGCCTGTGGGGTTGATGCGCTCGCCGATGATGACCAGCGGGTTCTCGCCGCCAAAGGCCACGGAGGACGACCGGCAGGTCAGCACCAGCGGCGAGGGGTCCGGCGGAACGGGCCTGCGCCAGGGCAGGTCGGCCACGGCGGCGCGCAAGGCGGAAATGTGCGCGGGCGTGGTGCCGCAGCAGCCGCCCAGGAACTTGGCCCCCATCTCGGCGAAGGCGCGGCACTGCCGGGCAAAGTCCTCGGGCCCCAGGCGGAACACCGTGCGCCCTTCCTCGTCCAGCTCCGGCAGGCCCGCGTTGGGCTGCACCAGAAGCGGCGTGGAGAGCCTGGGCAGCATGGCCCGCACTACATCCACTATCTGCTCCGGCCCGGCGGAGCAGTTGGTGCCAAGAAAGTCCACGCCCAGGTTCTGCATGGTGTCGATGAAAGTCAGCGGCGACGTTCCCGTCAGGGACTTGGCGCCCTCGAAGGTCATGGTGACGCCCACCGGCAGGTCGCGGGAGAGCTGCTCGGAGACCTCGCGCGCGGCGATGACGATGGCCTTGGCCTCGGCCAGGTCGAACTGCGTCTCGCCCAGGATAAGGTCGGCTCCGCCCTCGGCCAAGCCCAAGATCTGCTCGCGATAGGCGGCCACCATTTCGCGGAAGCTCACGTCGCCCAGAGGGGCGATGAAGTGCCCGGAAGGCCCCACGCTGCCCGCCACAAAGGCCCGGCCGTCCACGGCGCGCTTGGCGATGCGCGCCAGCTCGCGGTTCAGCGCGCGGGCGTCCACGCCGGGGTCCAGCTTGAAGCGCGTGCCGCCGAAGGTGTTGGTGGTGACCACCTCGGCCCCGGCCGCGGCGTATTCGGCGTGGATGGCGGCCACGGGTTCCGGGTTCTTGACGCCGAACATTTCCGGCGCAACGCCCGGGGGCAGCCCGCGCGACTGCAAGAGCGCGCCGAAGCCGCCGTCGAAGAAGTGGAGGGAGGAATCGGACAAAAGCGAGCGGAAGTCGGACATGGGAATCTCTCCGTCAGCGGTGGGGCCGGGCGGGGCGGGGCCGTCCTGGCCCTTGCGCGACGGGCGCGAAGCCTTTGCCGGGCCGGGAATCCGGGTGTACTGAAAATCGTTGAAAAGGACAAACAAAAACTATACGCTTCCCCCTTGCGCAACCCACGACCCGGCCCAGGGGGCCAGACGCCCTGCCGGGCCGAACCGCCAGGTCGGCCAAATTCGGAATGAAATCGGAAAACACCCACGCCGCCTCCCCAGAGAGCAGGCCCGCCGCCCCCCCGGCCCTGGCCGGGAAGAAGCCCTTCCTGCCCGCACCCGTCGCCCGAAAACGGGGCGAGGTCTCCACGCGCGACTCGCTCAGCCACTACCTGCGCGAGATCGCCCGCTTTCCCCTGCTCGCCCCGGAAGAGGAGTTCGAGCTGGCCAAGCGCGTGCGCGACGAGAACGACCAGGAGGCCGCCTTCCGGCTGGTGTCCTCGCACTTGCGCCTGGTGGTCAAGATCGCCATGGACTTCCAGCGCCGCTGGATGCAGAACGTGCAGGACCTCATCCAGGAAGGCAACGTGGGCCTGATGAAGGCCGTCCGCAAGTTCGATCCTGACAAAGGCATCAAGTTCAGCTATTACGCGGCGTTCTGGATCAAGGCCTACATCCTCAAGTACATCATGGACAACTGGCGCATGGTCAAGATCGGCACCACGCAGACCCAGCGCAAGCTGTTCTACAACCTGAACAAGGAACGCCAGCGGCTCACCAACATGGGCTTCGACCCCACCACCAGCGCGCTTTCCGAAAGCCTGCAGGTGAGCGAGGCCGAAATCGAGCAGATGGACCAGCGCCTCTCGCGCCAGGACATGAGCCTGGACATTTCCATCGGCGAGGATTCGGAGAACACGCGCCTGGACTTCCTGCCCGCCCTTGGCCCCGGCATCGAGGAGATCCTCGGCCAGGACCAGATTTCCGCGCTGCTGCTGGAAAACCTCAAGACCATCGCGCCCAGGCTTTCGGACAAGGAGCAGGCCATCCTGAACGAACGGCTGCTCTCCGACAGCCCGGTGACCCTGCGCGAAATCGGCGACCGCTACGGGGTGACCCGCGAACGCGTGCGGCAAATTGAGGCGCGCCTGCTGGAAAAGCTCAAGGCGCATCTGCAAAGCACGGTGAAGGACTTTTCGCCCGAGTGGATTAAAGGCAACGACTAGACGGGGGGGCTTCTCACGATGGATCCGCGCATTCTCGACATCAAACGCAGGGCGAAGGAAATCTCCGCCGCGCGGCCGAAGACGGCCTTCAGCACGGAGTGCGCAGAGGAATTGCGCCACGCCTCCAACCTCTTCTTCGACCATCCGCTGATGCTGCGCCTGCAGGGTGATGCCATTGGGTTCCTGAATGATGTCTGCGGCTTCGGTGTCGCACACGGCAAGCGGGTGGCCATGGACGCCGCGGCCATCGTGCTGGCCGAGCCCTGCGATCTTTCCCCGGACGACCGCCGCCGCGCGGCCCTGCTGGCCGCCATGGCCGGGCTTTTGCACGATGCCATGAACCATGAGGACGAGCACCCGGAACGCGGCGCGGACCTGTGTCTGCGGCTTTTGCGCGGCTATGCCCTTACCCCGGAGGAACGGGTGTGGATCGCCCAGGCCGTGGCCCTGCACGAGGCCGACCTGCCCTTGGCCGAGGCCGGACCCGAGGCCGCGCACCTGATCTGCGGAGCCGTGCACGACGCCGACCGCTTCCGCTTCGGGCCCGACATCTTCGCCGCCACCATGTGGGAATACTGCGACTGTGACGAATGGCCGCTGGAAGAAATCGCCCAGGCATTCACCAAGGGCGCGGACAGGGCCGCAAGCTGCGCGCGCAGCTTCCGCACGGAGATAGGCCGCCGCTACGGCCCGGCCTTGCTGGACGAGGGGCAGGCCCTGGCCCGGCGCTACGCGGCCATGATTCGCGAAAGACTGGCCGATGGAGTTCCGTCCAACACATGAGGACCACAATGCGTCGCATCTCTTCCCTGGGCCTGCGCCCCGCCCTTTTCCTGGCCATGGCCCTGTGCACGGCCTGCGCCCCGGCCCAGCCCAGGGTCCAGCCGCCCCGGCCCGTCGCCCAGGCCGCCAGCTCCACCTACGACTACCTGGAATACCAAGCGCTTCTGCAGCAAATGTCGCGCACGGCCTCCACGGCGCGACTTTCCCCGGAAGCCTTTGCGCGCACCCTCGCGCTCCAAAAAGCCGCGGCCCGGGCCCTGGACCGCGTCATCGCCCGCGAGTCCGCGCCCTCTCTCTACATGGACAAGGCCTTCCTGTACTGGAACCCCGAGCAGGCCGGCCAGGCGCGGACCATACTGGACCAGGGCCTTGAGAAGTACCCGAACGACTATAATCTGAACGCGGCCCTGGCCAACGCCTTCCTCATGGAAAACAGGCTCGCCGAGGCGGCCGCCGTGCTCTCCGGCTATCTTTCGCGCCAGGAGAACACCACCTTGCGCGAGCGTCTGGGCCAGCTCTACGTGGACTCGGAACAGCCGGAAAAGGCGCTGGAGACCTTGAAGCGCATCCCGCCCAAGGAACGCAGCGCCGATGCCCAGTTCCAGATGGCCCGGGCCGAGGCCCGGCTGGGCCGCAAAACCGCGGCCATGAACGCCCTCAAGCAGCTGCTGAAGCAGAACCCGGAGCACCTGGAGGCCTGGGTGGAGCTGGCCTTTCAGCAGGAGATGGACCGCGACTACGCCGCCGCCGTGGCCACCTATTCGCAGATCCTCGAACTCGGCGCCACGCGCGAGGACATCCGCCAGCGCATCGAGAACGGCGGGGGCGAAGGCCGGGAGGACATCCGCCTGCGCGTGGTGGGCCTGTGGCTCAAGCTGAACAACCCCGACAAGGCCCTGGACGCCGCCCTGCGAAGCTCCGGCGGCAAGCCCTTCATCCTGGCGGCCGCGCTGCTGTTCCTGAACGAGAGCTACTCCGCCCAGGCCAGCACCCTGCTGGACGTGCTGGCAAGCCAGCCGCCCGTGCCCGGCGAGTATTTCTTCTACAAGGCGGTCATCGCCCACGATGGCGAAGGCAACCCGCAAAAAGCGCTGCAGTTCCTGGACCTGGTTCCAGAGAGCGACCCGCACTTCAGCCAGGCCCTGCAGTTCCGCATCCAGCTGCTCTACGGCATGGGCCGCGAGCACGAAGCCGTCGCGCTCATGGACCAGGGCAAGCGGCTGTACCCCGGACAGAGCCGCTTCCCGCTGCTGCAGGCGGGCTACCTCATAGAGAAGAAGCGCCTCCCCGAAGCCAGGGAGGTTCTTGAAAAGGCCCTGGACGACCAGCCCGAGGACGAGGATCTGCGCTACCAGCTGGGGGCCGTGCTGGACCGGCAGGGCGACCGCAAGACGGCGCTTGGGCTTATGCAGAAAATCGTGGACAAGAATCCGGACCACGCCGACGCCCTCAACTACATCGGCTACACCCTGGCCGAGGAAGGCCGCGACCTGGAGCGCGCTTTGGCCCTGGTCAAGAAGGCCGACCGCCTCAAGCCGGAGAACGGCTACATCGTGGACTCCCTGGCCTGGACCTACTTCCGCCTGGGCAAGCTGGAGGAAGCCTGGAAGCACATCCAGCGCGCCGTGACCCTGACCAAAGACGATCCCACCATGTGGGAGCACTACGGCGACATAGCCAAGCAGTCCGGCCGCGCCGCCCAGGCCCAAAAGGCCTACCAGAACGCGCTCAAGTTCAAGCACGAGCACCCCGAACGCATCAAGAAAAAGCTGAGAGCGAAATGACCGTCACCGCCCCCCATGTCCATCGGCTCCGCGCCGCCCTGGCCGCCGCACTCTGCATCTGCTCGCTGTGCGCCTGCGCGCCGCGCATCGAGCTGCCCCGCCACGAAGAAGCGGCGGAGGACATGGCCGCCTTCCGCGCCCGGTTCGTGGAGCCGGGCCTTCCCGGCGCTGGCGTGGCCGTGCGCGCCAGCCTGCTCTACTCCACGCCCACCAAGGCCAACCGTACCGATGTGCAGCTCTTCGGCGAGTTCGACCGGCCCCTCAGGCTCGACGTGCGCGCGGGCATCGGCACCATGCTGGCCCTCATGCGCGAGGACCAAGGCGGGCTGCTGGCCTTCTATCCCGGCCAGAAGCGCGCCTACGCCCACCGCGACCCCGTCGTCGGCGCGCAGCTTCTGGGCCTGCCCTTCCCCTTCGCCCTGCGCGACCTCGCCATGGTGAGCGCCGGGCACTTCGGCTCCCTTGTGCCCGAGACCCCGAACCGCGTGCGGGCCATTCCCGGCGGCGGCTTCGCCTTCAGCTACGAAACGGGCGCGGTGCGCCGACTGGTCCTGGACCGCTACGGTCGGCCAGAGCGCATGGAGGGCGTGCTCTCCGAACATTTCAAGGCCCAGGTGGAGCGCGACGGCCAGAAGATTTCCGGCCCGCGCGTGTGGGGACTGGAGTTCTCCGGCTATCCCGAGGACGAAGGCGATCCCGTGGGTCCGGCCAAGACCCTCACCCTCACCCTGCCCAAGGGCGACAGCGCCGTGCTGCGCGTCAAAGCCGTCACCCCCAGGCAGGAGCCTTGGGCCGCCAAGGCCCTTGGGCTTGTCCTGCCCGCCGGCGTGGAATTCATCCCCCTTGAGCGGCAGGCCGCTCCCGCGCAGGTGCGCGAAGTCATTACCGGAGGAGACGATGGCACAGGAAACCCGGCCCCTGATTCCGGTCGCTGAGGCCGACAAGCCCGGCGTCATCGGAACCTTCGTCCTGGGCGTGAAGGTCTGGGGACGCGAGATGGCCCGGCTGGCCACACGGCAGGCCATGCGCCACGAACTGCGGCAGCTGGACGCCCGCCTGCGCCAGGAGACCGACCTGCTGGCCAGGCTCGACGCCGCGCCCGGACCGGAACGCGACCTGTGCCTGCGCCAGGTGGAGATGCTCAAAATTGAAATCGCCCGGCTGCGGCGCGAGGAACAGGCGACGAACGGCCGGAGAAGCCCGCAATGAGCCAAACCCCTCAGGAGGAGCAGATGCGCAAGACGGTGTTCATCGCCTCGGACCACGGCGGCTTCGCCCTCAAGGGCGCCCTTGTGCAGGCCCTGCGCAACGCGGGCTGCCAAGTGGAGGATCTTGGGCCTGATGGCACAGGCTCCTGCGATTATCCGGCCTACGCCGAAAAGCTGTGCCGCCGCGTGCTGGATGCGGGCGAAGCGGGGCAGAACGGCGAGACCCTGGGCATCCTGGTCTGCGGCACGGGGCTCGGCATGAGCATGGCCGCCAACCGGCTGCCCGGCATCCGCGCGGCGGTGTGCACCTGCGAATTCATGGCCCGCATGGCGCGCGCGCACAACAACGCCAACGTGCTCTGCCTAGGCGAGCGCGTGCTGGGCCAGGGCCTCGGGCTCGACATCGCCCGCGTGTTTCTCTCCACCGGCTTCGAAGGCGCGCGGCACCTGCGGCGCATCAGCCAGTTCGACGCGCTCACCCCAAAACCATAAGGGCGCTTTCGCGCCAAATCCACCTGAAGGACAGACATCCATGGCACAGACCATCGCCCCAGACCAGCTTGTGGTGAACACCCTCAAAGGGCTCATCATGGACATGACCCGCGCGGCCAACTCCGGCCATCCGGGCGGCGCCATGAGCTCCGCGGACTTCGCGGCCGTGCTCTACTCGGAGTTCCTGAACTTCGACCCCGACCGGGCAGGCTGGTTCAACCGCGACCGCTTCGTGCTCTCCGCCGGGCACGAATCCGCCCTGCTCTACGGCCTGCTGCACATGGCCGGGTTCATCGACGAGACGGACGTGGCGGGCTTCCGCCAGCTGGGCAGCCGCACCCCCGGACACCCGGAGCACGACGTAACCCCCGGCGTGGAGGCCACCACCGGGCCCCTGGGCCAGGGCTTCGCCATGGGCGTGGGCATGGCCCAGGCCGAGGCCTTCCTGCGGGCGAAGCTGGGCAAGGCCGTGGCGGACCACCACACCTACGTGCTGGCCAGCGACGGCGACATGCAGGAGCCCGTGGTCATGGGCGCGGCCTCCCTGGCCGGGCTCTGGGGGCTGGGTAAACTCGTGGTCTACTACGACTCCAACAAGGTGCAGCTGGCCGGTCCCACCAGCCGCGTGGACAAAACCGACTACGCCAAGGTCTTCTCCGCCATGGGCTGGCACGTGCAGTCCGTGGACGGCCACGACCGCGACCAGATCCGCGCGGCCATCAAGAAGGCGCAGGCCCAAAAGAAGAAGCCCAGCCTCATCATCGGCCACACGGTCATGGCCAAGGGCGCGGCCACCCGCGAAGGCGACTTCGGCACCCACGGCGAGCCCCTTTCGCCGGAGGAAATCGCCGCCACCAAGACCGGCATGTGCCTGCACCAGGGCAAGTGCTACGAGGTTCCCGCCGAAGCCAAGGCCCATTTCCAGGCCCGCTTTCCGGAACTGCGCAAGCGCGCCAAGGCCTGGCAGGGCACGCTGGCGCGCACCCTCAAAAAGGCCGATCCGGATTTCCTGGCCTTCTGGAAGGCCATGAACACCGGCCGCCACGAGCTTCCCATCGCCATGCCCGCCTTCGAGCCCGGCAAGAAGATCGCCACACGGCAGGCCTGGGGCGCGTGCCTGAACGCCATGAAGGACTTCCTGCCCAACCTCGTGGGCGGCAGCGCGGACCTCGACCCCTCCAACCAGACCGCGAAATTCCGCGACGCCGTGGGCATCTTCGGGGCGGACAACCCGCTCGGCCGCAACCTGTCCTTCGGCGTGCGCGAATTCCCCATGGCCGCCATCATGAACGGCATGGCCCTGCACGGCGGGGTCATCCCCTTCGGGGCCACCTTCCTCACCTTCTCCGACTACTGCAGGAACGCCATCCGCATGTCCGCCTTGCAGAAGCTGCCCGTGCTCTACATCTTCACCCACGACTCCTTCCATGTGGGCGAGGACGGCCCCACCCACCAGCCCATCGAACATGTGGCCTCGCTGCGCCTCATTCCGGAGCTCATCGACCTGCGCCCGGCCGACGCCACCGAAACCGCCCTGTGCCTGGAGACGGCCCTGCGCCAGACGGCCAAGCCCTCGTGCGTGTTCCTCACCCGGCAGGGCTTGCCGGTCATGGATCCCAAGAGCTTCCCGGCCATGGCCGAAGGCGTCAAAAAAGGCGGCTACGTGCTCAAGGACTGCGGAGGGACGCCGGAACTCATCATGCTGGCCTCGGGCTCCGAGGTCTCCCTGGTGCTGGAAGCGGCGGAAATCCTGGAAAAAGAAGCCCCCGGCCGCAAGATACGCGTGGTGTCCATGCCCTCCGTGGCGCTTTTCGAGGAGCAGCCGCAGGAATACAAGGACGCCGTTCTGCCCCCGGCCTGCCGCAAGCGCGTGGCCGTGGAGGCAGGACGCGCCGAAGGCTGGTACCGCTACGTGGGCCTGGACGGCCTGGCCCTTGGTCTAGGCCACTTCGGCGAGAGCGCGCCCGCTGGCAAGCTGGCGGAAAAATACGGCTTCACCGCGCCCACCGTGGCCCGCAAGGTCCGGGAGCGCTTCTTCGGCTAGGGAGGCCCGCGGCGGGGCCGGAAACACCGGCGGGCCGTGCGGCGCGTTGGGACCAGAACCTGTTTCTTTTCTCAGGAGGATGCATGGCGACGGCGAAAAAACCCGCACCGGCCAAGAAAACCCCGGTCACGAAGGCCCCGGCCAAGGCGCCCGCGAAAAAGGCGGCGGCTCCCAAGAAAGCGGCCAAGCCCATGGCGAAAGCCGGGGCCAAGCCCGCGGCGGCCGCCAAGAAGCCCGCGCCCAAGGCCGCGGAGAAGGCCCAGGTCAAGCGCATCCTCTTCCTCGTGGGCGACTACGTGGAGGATTATGAAGTCATGGTGCCCTTCCAGGCCCTGCTCATGCTGGGCTACCAGGTGGATGCGGCCTGCCCGGACAAGACGGCCGGAGACATCGTGCGCACCAGCATCCACGACTTCGAGGGCGACCAGACCTATTCCGAGAAGCGTGGGCACAACTTCAGCCTGAACAAGGACTTCGCCAAGATCAACGCGGCCGACTACGCCGGGCTCGTCATTCCCGGCGGCCGCGCCCCGGAATACATCCGCCTGAACACGCGCGTCATCGAAATCGTGCGGCAGTTCAACGCGGCGAAGAAGCCCATCGCCGCCATCTGCCACGGCCCCCTGGTGCTGGTTACGGCGGGCGTGCTCAAGGGCCGCACAAGCGCCGCCTACCCGGCCTGCGGCCCGGACGTGACCTGCGCGGGCGGCGCGTACGCGGAAATCGCCCTGGACAAGGCCGTCACCGACGGCAACCTGGTCACGGCCCCGGCCTGGCCCGCCCACCCGGACTGGCTGGCCCAGTTCGTGGCCCTCTTGGGCGCCAAGATCAGCATTTAGGACACGGCTTCCAAAACGGCGTCACACGGGGCGGTTCGCACGGGCCGCCCCGCTTTTTTTCGCCCGCCACAGGCGGACTCCGCGGCCGCATGTCCCCACGGCCCTTGCCGACCTGCCGTCTGCTCTGTTAGCATCCCACCCACGCAACATACGACGAACAAGACACTTCGTCCCCACACAAGGAGAGCACGGATGGAAGCTCCGCAGAGAAATTTGGCCCTGGACCTGGTGCGCGTCACCGAGGCGGCGGCGCTGGCCAGCGCGCGCTGGCTGGGCAAGGGCGACAAGAACGCCGGAGACGGCGCGGCCGTGGAGGCCATGCGCCTGTCGTTCAACTCGCTGGCCATCAGCGGCACGGTGGTCATCGGCGAAGGCGAGAAGGACAACGCCCCCATGCTGCACAACGGCGAGAAGGTGGGCGGCGGCGGGCCCCTGGCCGTGGACGTGGCCGTGGACCCGGTGGAAGGCACCAGCCTGCTGGCCTATGGGCGGCCCAACGCCATTTCCGTGGTGGGCGTGGCCCCGGCCGGAACCATGTTCGTGCCCGGACCCAGCTTCTACATGCAGAAGCTCGTGGTGCCCGCGGCGGCCAAAAACGTGGTGGACATCGAGGCCCCCGTGCCCGCCAACCTCACCCGCATCGCCAAGGCCCTGGGCAAGGACGTGGACGACCTGGTGGTCTTCGTTCTCGACAAGCCGCGCCACAAAAAGCTCATCGCAGACATCCGCGAGGCCGGGGCGCGCATCCAGCTGCACACCGACGGCGACGTGGCCGGGGCGCTCATGGCCATCGACCCGCGCAACGAAGTGGACGTGATGATGGGCACCGGCGGCACGCCGGAGGGCGTCCTGGCCGCCTGCGCCATCCGCATCATGGGCGGCGAGATGTTCTGCAAGCTCGACCCGCAGAAGCAGGACGAAAAGAACGCGCTGGCCCAGTCCGGCATCGACATCCGCCGCGTGCTCACCGTGGGCGACCTGGTCAAAAGCGACGACGTGTTCTTCGCCGCCACCGGCATCAGCGGCGGCACCTTCCTCAAGGGCGTGCGCTACCTGGGCTACGGCGCGGAGACCAGCTCCCTGGTCATGCGCGGCAAGACCGGCACCATCCGCTACATCGAGGCCATCCACTCCTGGGACAGCCTCATGAAGTTCAGCGCCGTCAAGTACGACTAGCGGCGCGAACAAGGCCGGGAAGGGCTTGTGCCCCCCCCGGCCTTGTTCTTCAGGTCCGGCCGCGCCCCAGCACGCAGGCGCACCCAAAAAAAGCGACCGGCCCTACAGATCCGGATTGGACAGCTTGGCCGAAATGATGCCCGCGTCCTCCGGCCTGGCCTGGGCCTCCAGGCTCTCGGACTCGCCATGGCAGGCGAAGCCGCTGCCCGCCAGATGCACATACCCGGCGGAAAGCACCTTGGTGTAGGGAATCTGCTCGCGCAGCTCGGCAAAATCGATGCGCTTGGGAAAAATGATGGGTACCGGCGCGCCGGAAAAATCCTCGAACATGATGTACTTCATGGCTTCCTCCAGGGCGGTCGCCCAGAACTCTAGCGCTGTAGTAGCGCAGCCCTGGCCCAAGGGCAAGACGCCTCTCCGCATTCGGACCCAGGAGCCGCGCCCATGAGCGACCTCTCCACCCGCGAATTCCGCAAGATCGGCCTGTGGCAGACCGCCTTTCTTGGCGATGCCGTGCTCACCCTGCCCTTTGTCCAGGTGTTGAAGGGCCGCTACCCGGAGGCCGAAATCCATTTCTTCGTGCGCGCCGGGCTCGAAGGGCTGTTCAGCGCCCAGAAGGAGCTCGCCAGCGCCCGGCCCTTCGCCAAGCGCGGCAGCCAAAGGGGCCTGCTCGCCGCCCGCGCCCTGGGAAACGAGCTCTCGCTCGAGGGCTTCGACCTCTGGATCTCCCCGCACGCAAGCCTGCGCAGCGCCTACATGGCCAGAAGCGTGGGCGCGCCCGTGCGCATCGGCTACGGCTCGCCCTGGTTCAACTGGCTGGCCTATACCCATCTGGTGGACCGCCGCTTCGACAGCTTGGAGGAGATCGAACGCATCTTCCAACTGGGCGGACCGCTGGGCATTTTCGCCACGGCCGAAACCCCGGCCCCCCTGCCCCGCCTGGACATCGCGCCCGAAGGCAAGGCCCGGGCCGATGAAATTTTCTCCGGCCTGCCGCACGGGCCGATACTGGGCATCCATCCCGGCTCCACCTGGCCCACAAAGTGCTGGCCCAAAGAGCACTTCGCAGAGGTGGCGCGCCGCGCCTTGGCCGCCGGAGCCGTGGTGCTGCTCTTCGCCGGGCCGGGCGAAGAGACGCTCGCAGCGGACATCGAACGCGAAGCCGGGCCCGCTCCGGGCCACCTGGTGAACCTGGCCAACATGCTCACCCTCCCGGCCCTGGCCGCCTGCCTGGGCAGGCTCGACGCCTGCCTGACCAACGACTCCGGCCCCATGCACCTGGCCTGGGCGCAAGGCGTGCCGCTGGCCGCCTGCTTCGGCCCCACGGTCCGCTCCCTCGGCTTCTTCCCGCGCGGGCCGAACTCCCGCGTGCTGGAGACCGACCTGGACTGCCGCCCCTGCGGGCTGCACGGGCACAAGGCCTGCCCCCTCGGGCACCACCACTGCATGAAGGACATCCGCCCCGAACGCGTGTGGGACGTGCTCAAGGGGATGCTCGGCGTCTAGCCCCCCTGCTGGCGGACAGGTCGGCAGCAGCCGGAGGACAGGAATATGCCTCCGGCGGCCGGGGGGCTTCGCGCCCCCCGGAGCCCCTGCGCACGCGATGTGGAGACTGCGGGCGGGAGCCCGCAGTCTCCACATCGTGAGCATGGGTCCAGAACGGGGGCCTCTTCGGCGCAACGTCCAGAATCCCCGCCTCTCCCCAGACCGTATCCTCTCCCGCCAGAACCCTTGCCGGGCCGTCATGCTCGGCAAAGGGATTCCAAAGGGCCCGCGGCCCTTTGGCGGGAGCAGGGGGCGGCGCCCCTTGATTCCGTTATATGCCTTGGGCCAGGGCGGCGGCCAGGCCGGGGATGGTGTAGTCCTCGGGCTGGATGTGCGGGGTGAAGCCGAAGCGCGAAAGCGTGTTGGCGGTCACCGGCCCGATGCAGGCGATTTTGACATCCGGATACTGTTTGAGGGTCTCGGGCGACAGCAGGGTGAAGAAGTTCTCCACGGTGCTGGAGCTGGTGAAGGTCAGCGCGTGGATCTTGCCCTTTTCCAGCGCCTCGACGATTTCCGCCGGGTCCTGCTGGGTCAGGCGCGTCTCGTACACGGGCAGCACGCGCACATGCGCCCCGGCGCGGGCAAGCTCCTCGGGCAGCACTTCGCGCGCGACCCTGGCGCGCGGAATGAGCACGTTCTTGCCCGCTATGCCGCGCTCCAAAAGCCCGGCCACAACCTCCTCGGCCACGTACTTCGCCGGAACGAAGTCGGGCGTGACGCCGCGCGCCTTCAGCTCGTCGGCCGTGGCCGGGCCTATGGCCGCCACGCTGATGCCGCCCAGGGCGCGCGTATCCAGGCCGATTTCGGCCAACTGATTCCAGAAATGCTTCACGCCGTTGACCGAGGTCAGGATGAGCCAATCCACCGCGCCAAGGGTCAGGATGGCCTTTTCCACCTCTTCGTAGTCGTCCAGCGGCTCCACGGTGATGGTGGGGAATTCGTAGACGCAGGCCCCCAGGTTCTTGAGCACGTCGGCCAAGTCGCTGGCCTGCTCACGCGCGCGGGTGACCACAACGCCCTTGCCGAGCAGGGGTTTTTTCTCGAACCAGGCGAGCTTGTCCGCCAGGGAGCACACGCCGCCCACGATGATGATGCTGGGCGCGGCGAACTTGCGCTTCTCGGCATCGGCGGCCACGTTCTCCAGGGTGCTGACCATACTCTGCTGGGTGCAGCGGGTGCCCCAGCGCACCAGGGCCACCGGGGTTTTGGGGTCGCGGCCGTTCGCCATGAGGTTGCCCGCGATCATGGGCAGGTTCTTGACGCCCATGTAGAACACGAGCGTGCTGGTGCTCTTGGCGTACACCTCCCAATTGTGGCCGGTCTCCTCCTTGGTGGGGTCCTCGTGCCCGGTGATGAAGCAGACGCTGGTGGTGAAGTCGCGGTGGGTGACCGGAATGCCCGCATAGGCCGGGGCGGCCACGCCCGCAGTGACGCCGGGCACCACCTCGAAGGGAATGCCCGCCTCCACCAGTTCCTCGGCCTCCTCGCCCCCGCGGCCGAAGACGTACGGGTCGCCGCCCTTCAGGCGCGCCACGCTCTTGCCCTCCTTGGCCTTGGCGATGATGAGCTGGTTGATCTGGTCCTGGGGCAGGGTGTGGTCGCCGCCCTTCTTGCCCACGTAGATGATCTCCGCGTCCGTGCGGGCGTATTTGAGGAAGTCCTTGTTGGCGAGGTAGTCGTAGACCACCACGTCGCAGGTCTCGATGAGCTCCTTGGCCCGGATGGTGAGCAGGCCGGGATCGCCGGGGCCTGCGCCGATGAGGTGGACGGTGGACATGGTGTTCGCTCCTCGTGGCCTGGATGTATGGCCGTGCCGGATGCCCGGCGGTATGTGTTTCGCTGTCCCGGACGGGCGGCCTTATTCCCCTTCCGCCAGGGCGTTCTTCAAGCGCTCTTGCAGTTCGGCCAGCTTGGCGCGCGCGTCCTCGATGCCCGCCAGCTTCTCGCGCTCCGCGGCGACGATGTCCGCCGGGGCGTTGTTCGCGAAGCCGGGGGCGGAGAGCTTTCCCGTGATGGCGGCGAGCTGCTTGTCCAGCTTGCCAAGCTCCTTGTCCAGGCGGGCCACCTCGGCCCCGAAGTCCACGATGCCCTTCAAGGGCACGAACACGCGCGCGCCCTCCACCACGGCGGTGCCGCTGGCGCGGGGGCCGGTCTTGCCGGGGCCGATGTCGGCGGAGTCCACACGGGCCAGCTGGGCGATGAGGTGCACGTTGTCCGCCAGCACGGAGAGCGCGCCATCGTACGCGCCCTCGGTATCCACCACCAGGGGCAGCTTCCTGGCCGGGTCGATGCAGAGCTCGGTGCGGATGGTGCGCACGCTGCCCACCAGGCCCTGGAAAAAGGCCATGTCGCGGGCGGCCTTGGCGTCGCGGCAGCCTGGCCTGCGCTGCGGGTAGGGCAAGAGGGCCAGCTCGCGGCCGTTGTTTTCCTCGGGAATGCCCGGCAGCACGCTCCAGATCTCCTGGGTCACGAAGGGCATCACCGGGTGCAGCAGCACCATGGTCTCGGAAAGCACGGTCAAGAGCACGCGGCGGGTGGCGTCCTTGGCCGCCTCGTCCTCGCCGTACAGGTCGCCCTTGGCCATCTCCACGTACCAGTCGCAGAACTCGCTCCAAATGAAGCGGTACAGGCTCTGGGCGATGTCGTTGAAGCGGTATTCCAGGGACGCGCTCTCCACTTCATCCTTCACTTCCTCCAGCCGGTGCAGAATCCACCGGTTGGCCAGGGGGGCGTTCGTAAGCGCCTCGTCCAGCGTGGCCCTGGGGGCCTCCGGCAGGTTCATGAGGGCGAAGCGGGCGCTGTTCCAGATCTTGTTCACGAAGTGGCGGTAGCCCTCGATGCGCTTTTCGGAAAGCTTGATGTCGCGGCCCATGGCGGCGAAGGAGGCCAGGGTGAAGCGCATGGCGTCCGTGCCGTACTTGGCGGTCATCGCCAGGGGGTCGATGACGTTGCCCGTGGACTTGCTCATCTTCTTGCCCTGCTCGTCGCGCACAAGGGCGTGCAGGTACACGTGCTTGAAGGGCACCTCGCCCATGAAGTGGATGCCCATCATCATCATGCGCGCCACCCAGAAGAACAGGATGTCGAACCCGGTGACGAGGACGCTGGTGGGATAGTAGGCCTTCAGGCGATCGGCGTCGCGGTCGGGCCAGCCCATGGTGGAAAACGGCCACAGGGCCGAGCTGAACCAGGTGTCCAGCACGTCCTCCTCCTGGGTGAGCGCGCCGCCGCATTTGGGACACGCGGCCGGGTCCTCCGTGGCCACGACCATCTCGCCGCAGGCCTGGCAGGTCCAGGCCGGGATGCGGTGCCCCCACCAGATTTGCCGGGAGATGCACCAGTCGCGGATGTTGTCCAGCCACTCGAAGTAGGTTTTCTCCCAGTTGGGCGGGAAAATCTGGGTCTGCGCGGGCACGGCCTCGCGCGCGGCCTTGGCCAGCGGGCCCACCTTCACGAACCACTGCTCGCTCACATGGGGCTCGATGACGGACTTGCAGCGATAGCACTCGCCCACGCTGTGGTCGTGGTCGGCGATGTCCACCAGCAACCCCGCCGCCTCCAGATCCTCCACGATCTTCTGGCGGCAGGCGGCGCAAGCCATGCCGCGGTAGGCCTCGGGCGCGTTGTCGTTCATCAGGCCCTTGTCGTCGATGACCGTGATGACCGGCAGGTCGTGCTTTTTGGAGAGGGCCCAGTCGTTCATGTCGTGGGCCGGGGTGATTTTGAGGCAGCCGGTGCCGAACTCGCGGTCCACGTAGGCATCGGCGATGACGGGAATTTCCTTGCCGACCAAAGGCAGAACGACCTTCCTGCCCACGGCCGAGGCGTAGCGCTCGTCCTCCGGGTGCACGGCCACGGCCACGTCGCCCAGCAGGGTCTCCGGCCGGGTGGTGGCCACGATGAGCTCGCCCGCCCCGTCGGCAAGGGGGCCGCCGGCCATTTTGTAGCGGATGCGGTACAGCTTGCCCTTCTTGGGCGCGTGCTCCACCTCGTCGTCGGCCAGGGCGGTGTGGCAGCGGTTGCACCAGTTGACGATGTAGTTGCCCTTGTAGATGAGGCCCTCGCCGTAGAGCCGCACGAACACCTCGCGCACGGCCTTGGAAAGTCCTTCATCCATGGTGAAGCGCAGGTTGTCCCAGTCCACGCTGGCGCCCAGGCTGCGGATCTGGTTCAGGATGCGGTCGCCGTACTCCTTCTTCCAGTCCCACACGCGCTCGATGAAGGCCTCGCGCCCCAGGTCGTCGCGCTTCTTGCCCTCCTTTTTGAGCTGGCGTTCCACCACGTTCTGGGTGGCGATGCCCGCGTGGTCGGTGCCGGGCACCCACAGGACGCTCTTGCCCTGCTGGCGCATGAAGCGGCACAGGATGTCCTGGATGGTGATGTCCAGCGCGTGGCCCATGTGCAGCGCGCCGGTGACGTTCGGCGGCGGAATGACGATGGAGAAGGGCTCCTTCCGGCCTTCAAGCACGTCCTGGGGATCGGGGGTGAAGGTCTTGTTCTCCACCCAGTGCCTGCCCCAGCGGGCTTCCACGTCTGCGGGCTCGTAGCCCTTGGGGAGCGCGACTTCTTGGGGATTCTTCGCGGCGGTGGCGTCGGACATGTGCTCTCCTTGGTCGCGCGCGGGCGGTGTACCGCCCTCCGCCATGCGTCCCCAAGGGGATTGCCAGGGGGAGCGGGCGCGGATAGGGTGCCCGGAAACCCTGGGGGCGGCTGAATGACGCGCGTTTTCGTCTTGTGGGATGACTCGCACCTGTGGGGCCTGCTTGTGCTGCGCTTTCTGCGCGCGCTCCGGCTGCCCCACAAGATTTTGCGCGCCCATGACATAGCCGAGGGCGCGCTGTCTGGCAAGCCCGCCGCCTTCTGCGGGACCGCCGGGGAAGGCATAGCCGATGGCGGAGCGCACGACGCCCCGCCCCTGCTCATCGTGCCCGGAGGCTGGGCGCGCGGCAAGGCCCTGCGCCTGGGTCCGGCGGGCGTGCAGGCCATACGCGGCTTCGTGGCGCAGGGCGGCTGCTACCTGGGCTTCTGCGGCGGGGCCGGGCTGGCGCTCACCAGCCCACGGCCGGGGGATTCCCTGGGCCTGTGCCCCTGGGGCCGCATGGGCTTTGCCGGGCGCCTGCAACATTTCCTCTCCGGCGATGTGCGCCTGGCCCTTGCACCGCAGTCCGGCGGCCTTGCCCTGCCCGGCGCGCAGGAACTGCTGGGCCAGGTGTGGTGGCCCGCCCAGTTCGCGCCGTCCGGCGACAAAGACGGCGAAGGGGACGGCGGCGTGACGGTGCTGGCCCGCTACTGCGGCCTTGGGCCGGATTTCCAGGTGGCGGACTTGGCCCTTGCCCGTTTCCCGGACGAGGCGCTCTCGGACTGGGAAAACCTATACGGCCTGCAAGTGCGGCCGCACTTCCTCTTCGGCCGCCCGGCGGTCATTGCCGGAACCCATGGGCAGGGGCGCTACGTGCTCTCCTACCCGCACCTGGAAACGCCGGATTCGCCCCAGGCCAACGCCTGGCTGGCGCATTTGCTGCACAGCCTGGCGGGCGCGCACTGCGCGGAAGCGGCCAGCCCGCCCTGGCGCGTAGGCGGCGCGCCGCCGCGCTGGCCCGATGCCGCGCTGCTGGCGGCCAAGGCCGCCGTGGAAGAGGTCATCGCCCTGGGGCAGGAGCACCTGCTGCTGTTCTGGCGCAACCCCTGGCTGCTGGGCTGGCGGCGCGGCATTCCCGGACCGGGCGTCAACAGCCTGTACGCGCTTGTGTGCGAGGCGCTGGAATGCGCCCCGCCAGCGCCCGGCGGCCCGGCCGCGGCCTTCTGGGAGGCCAGCCGGGAGGAATTCGCCCGGCTCGCGGCGCTGTTCCGGCAGGGGGTTTCCGGCCTGCTTCTGGCCGAGCGCCTGGACATGACCGTGCGCCAGACGCCGGGCATGGACGGGGGGGACGAGGTGTTCGCGCGCAGCCTGCGCGACATGCGCGCCGCGCTCTTCGGCCTGCCGCCCGCCTCGGGCGGGGTGTGCGGGCAGATGCTGGCCATGCTGGAGGAACTGCTGGCGCGGGCGTGGGAGGCGAACGGCATCCAGCCTACCCGATAAGGTCCGGCGCCATTTTTCACAACGAATCATGTTTGTTCACAAATAACCACGGTGCAGCCAAGAATGTGGCGTCCCCCCATTTTTTTGCCAAAGGACCGGTGCATGTCTCCCGCCAGCAAAAAGCATTTCCCTTCACTCTTTTCCTTCCTCCTCCTCACCATCGGCCTGATCTGCGGCACGGCACACGCGCAGCCGCAGGGGCACACGGCGGACGATACGGCCGCAACACTGGCGAACGCTTCCCTCAAGGAACACGAGCCGTTCATCCGCAGGTGCTACCAGTTGGCCATAGACGCCGGAAAGAAGGGGAACCATCCTTTTGGAGCCCTGCTGGTGCACAAAGGCAAGATCGTACTGGAAGCGGAGAACACCGTGTTGACCGACAACGACTTCACCAACCATGCGGAGATGAATCTTATTGCGGAGGCGGCGCGCACGCTGTCAAGGCAGATCATCCCGGAGGCGACCGTGTACACCAGTTGCGCGCCCTGCGCCATGTGCACCGCGACCCTCGCGATGGCTGGCTTTACCCGAATAGTGTACGGCGTCTCCCACGACGCTCTCAACAAACGCTTCGGGCTCAAGGGCAAGTCCGTGTCCTGCCCGGCCCTGTTCAAGACCATGGGCATGGAGCTGGAATTCGTCGGGCCGGTTCTCGAAAAGGAAGGCCTGCGTGTATTCGACTTCTGGCCCGAGAAAGATCCGCACGCGCAAATGCTCAAGAAGCAGGCGCGCAAGTAAATCCATGCCAAAGTCGGCACGCCGCCCCCCCTGGACTTCACGCTGCAGCGGATTGGCCGACACCAGTCCGGCGGCGGACCTTCTCCAGGCGCTTTGACGACGCAATGCCCCGTTCTTGACGCCCACGTCCATCTGGACTAGCGCATTCCCTTCGCTGCCCATCCGGCCCGGCGGGACGACCCGCCGGAGGACAAACCGTCCGCGCCGCCCGTTCACGGGGACGACCCCGCCAGCCTTCAAGGAACACACATCATGCCGTGGATATATCTGGTCATCGCCGGGCTCTTCGAGGTGGCCTGGGCGGTGGGACTCAAGTATACGGAAGGCTTCACCCGCTTTGTGCCCTCGGTGCTGGTGGCCGGGGCCATGGTCGCCAGCATGGGCCTTTTGGGCCTGGCCGTGCGGCATCTGCCCATCGGCACGGCCTACGCCGTGTGGACGGGCATCGGCACGCTTGGCGCGGCGGCGTTCGGCATGGCGGTGCTGGGCGAGCCCGCCGGGGCCCTGCGCCTGTGCTGCATCGGCCTCATCGCCGCGGGCATTGCGGGGCTGAAGCTCCTGCCCGCGTAAGCGCGCGGCCGGGCGCAGTGCCGGGGCCTCCGCCCAGACGTCTGCGGCAAGTCCGCCGGGCCGCTCGCCGAATCGCCCGCAACGCGCAGCGCCGGGCGCAAAAAAGCCCCCGCGCCATGACGGACGCGGGGGCCTGTTCCATGCGGCGTGGTGTCTAGTAGCGGCGGGGCGGGCGGGGAGCACGCTCCTTGGCTTCGTTGACGCGCAGGGTGCGGCCGCCGAAGTCTTTGCCGTCCAGGGCCTCAATGGCCTTGGCGGCGCCTGCGTCCTCCATCTCCACAAAGCCGAAGCCGCGGAAGCGGCCGGTCTCGCGGTCCATGACGAATTTGACCATCTGCACTTCACCGTAGGTGGCGAACAGATCGCGAATCTCGTCTTCCTTGGCGCTGAAAGGCAAATTACCGACGTAAATGGACTTCATCGCTTCCTACTCCTCAAAAGTGAAAGACACGAATACCCGCCTTGCGTCGCCGTGGCGCGGCTCACCCGAAGCCGTGTTGCGGCGCCCCAAGCTTGCCTTGACCTATAGGCCGCACTATCCCAGCGAACCAAAAACAGCAAGAGGGAAAAGGCCAAAATGAAAGCATGTTGCAGGTTTTTTTTCCTCTTCAGCGGCAGGCTATGCCCTGACTGACCGGGCTTCAAGGCGCGGAGCCTTACGCATTGGCCGATTTCCTGGCCAACTACCCCTTGCGGCTCAGGATGCCGCCGCTGCCGGAAAACGCGGAAAAATCCAGCGTTGGCGCAGCGTCGTACAGGTCCAGCAGCTGGTTGGAGCGTTCCACCTGCGCTTCGGTGCGCGCCTCGCAAACGCGCAGGGCCGAGGCCGAGGCGTCCTCTTCCGCCCGCTCCCGCGCGGCTGGGGCGATCCAGGCGGCAGCCGCGGCGTCCTCGCCGCCAGCACGCGCGCCCCGCGCCTCGCTCTCCAGCGCCGTGAGGAAACCGCCGCCGCCCGTCAGGGTGTCTTGAACCTCATCCGTGCGCGACAACAGCGCCACCAGAAAACGTTCCTCGTCCAGCCACAGGCTTTGGCCCGTGCGCGCCACGCCGATGGAATCGAGCGCCGTGGAGCGGCTGGCCGCGAGACTGGTCCAGGTGTCCACCACACCGGCGCGCACCTCGCCAGCGTTGCGGGAAAGCAGGTCCTGCACCTCGTTGTAGGAATCGAGCACCGCGGCCAGGGCGTCGGCCAGGGCCTGCGCACCCTCCTGCACGCGCACGGGCGCGGCCTCCCCGAACACGCCGGACGCCGTCAGCGTCAGCCGCCCGGAGTCGGCGCTGAAAACCCCGCTGGGACTGGTGCGCGTTCGGCCGTCGACGACCATTGCAGCCTCGCCGCCATATTCCGCCGGGTCGCCCAGGCCCAAGGCGTCCAGCAGCCCCTGCGCGGCCGCGTCCGCCCCGGAAAGCCTGAGCCGCCAGCCGCTCTTGCCCGAGGTCTCCGTCACCTCCAGGCCGCTGGCCTCGGCAAGGCCGCGTTCGCCCGTGGGCAGCTCGTACACGCGGGTGGCGGGAACAAGCCGCGCGGCCATGGAGGGCGAGGCCGAACCCAGCACCCGCGCCATGCGCGCCAGCACCTCGCCCCAGGTGTCGCCGCTGGCCACCTGGATGCTCACCTCGCCGCTCTCCCCCGCAGCCCCGGAGGCCGGACCCACGAGGTAGTCCAAGGTGTAGGCGCCGGGCGCAAGGGTGGTCTCGGCCTCGGGGTCGAAGCCCTGGCTGGCGTAGCGCGTGGCCCTGGCCGTGGACAGCACGGCCGCCTTGGTGACGCCGATCGCGGCGATGCCGTCCGCATCTCCGGAAACGCCCGCCAGCCGTTCCGCCGCCCCGGCCGAAAGGTCCAGCCAGCGCGTAAGGGCCGAGGACGCGCCCGTGGTCGCGGCGAGCGACGCCGCCTGCCCGGCCTGCGAAGCATCAGCCGAAAGCACCAGCGCTTCCCGGCCGATGAACATGCCCGAGGCGTTCCGGCGCACCTCGGCCTCCACGGCCAGGGACGAGGCGTTCACGGCCTCGGCCACGGCGTCGTGCACCTGGCCGGCCGTCCAGCCCGCGCCGATGTCCACGCTCAGGCTGTCGGTCTGTTCGCCAAGGGAGAGGGTAAGGCCATAGGTTCCGGCGGCCAGGCCGGAGGCGGCGGATTCGCGGCGCTGGCGGCTGGCCAGGCGCTCCTCCAGGGACGACGCGCCCGGCTCGTTGACGCTGGCCGCAAGCGCGCCAAAGGCCTGGCCGCCCACGCTGGCCGTGCGCGCGCCCAGGGGCGTTGCGCCCAGGCCCAGTCCGCCCACGGGCCACTCCACGGCGTCCAGGCGTTCCTCCAGCCGCGCGAGCGCCCCGGAAAGCGAGGCCGTGAGACTGCCCACAAGGCGTTTCTGGGTGGTGGAGGACAAATGCTGCCGGGCGTCGTCCAGGCCGGATTGGGTGGGGCCCACGCGGGCGCGGGAGCCGTCCACGTACAGGGAGACCCCGGCGGGCAGGCCGGTGGCGTCAGCTCCCCCGGCTATCCCCGGGGAGCCCCCCCATTTGATGCTCGTCATGGGCCGCGTCCTTCGAAGGCGCGCCCGCGTCCGGGGCGTCGTCCCCCTCGCCGGGGTAGAACACCCGCTCCATGCACAGGCCCCTGGCCGGGGCCGTGGCCGGTGCTGCGGCGCGGTCGCGCTTCTCAAGGATGCATCGGACATCGCCGGGCGCGACTTTACCCCGGCCCACCTCCACCAGGCAGCCCATGATGTTGCGGACCATCTGCTTCAAAAAGCCGTTGGCCTGGAAGCGCCAGACGCACTCCTCCGGCCCGGGGCCCGGCTCGCGCCAGATGCGCATGAGGGTGCGCACCGTGCCGCGCGGCCCCAGGGGCGTGCCCAGGTTGCGGAAGCTGTTGAAGTCGTGCGTGCCCAGCAGCAGGGTGGCGGCCTGGTCCATGGCGGCCAGGTTGAGCCCTGGCGTGGCCCACACGAAGCGGCGGCGCAGGGGATTCACCGGCCCTTGCCCCAGCCACAGGGTGTAGCCGTAGATCTTGCTTGCGGCGTTGAACCGGGCGTGGAAGCCCGCTGGCGCGGGAACAGCGGCAAGCACGCGCACGTCCGGCGCAAGCAGGCTGTTGAGGGCCTTGTCCCAAGGCACGCGGGCATACCGCTCCGGCACGTCGAAATGCGCGCGCTGCCCCAGGGCGTGCACGCCGGAGTCCGTGCGCCCGGAGGCCTCCACATGCGTCGGTTCCCCGACGACACGGGCGATGGCGGCCTCCAGATCGCTCTGCACCGTGCGCACGCCGCCTTGATGCTGCCAGCCACAGAAGTCGGTGCCGTCGTAGGCCAGGGTAAGCATGATGCGGGTGGTGGTCGTCGTCTTCGCCATGGGGGCGCAGGTAGCACAGCCCCGGCCGGGCGTCCACGGGGAACGCCGGGCCGGGTCTGTGCGAATGGGGCGGGAATTTTACTGGGCCGGGCCTTGCATCGGGGCCTGGATCTTGGTCATGGCCTCGGTGAGCTTGGCCGCCTTGTCGGTCTTGATGTAGGTCATGATCTCGCCGGCCACCTTGGGCTTCATGCCGGTCAGGATCTTGACGGCCAGGTCCTGGTCCATGTTGGAGAGCACCTCGGCCGCCTGCTTGGCCTTCATGGCCTGATACGTGTCCACCTGCCGCTTGATGCGCGCGTCCTTGAGGCTGTCGGCCTCGTCCAGCAGCTTCTTGATGGAGGCTTCCACGCGCTTCATCTCGGCCAATTTGTCGTCAATGCTCTTTTCCATGGCGGTGAGCGCGCGTTCCTTGGCGGCCAGTTCGGCCTCGCGGCGGTTGGCGGCCCCGGCCTCGCGGCTTTCGCCCACCTTGGGCTGGGGAATGGCGCTCTCGGCCAACATGCCGCCCTCGCCCAGGGCCTCGGCCAGGGGCGCGGCCAGGTCGGCCGGAGCGTCCGGGTCGGCCGGGACGGGCTTGGCCGCCTTGCCGGACTTGGCCGATTGCGCGGCCAGGGCGCTGGGAACGGGCAGCATGTCCTGCTCGGCCAGTTCCTGCCACAAATCAATGCCCAGGCTGCCCAGCACGGCCAGCTTCACGGCCGCCACCACGCACAAGGCCACAAGAACCTTAATGATCTTGAAGCTTATGCCGGAGCGTTGCCATTTCGTCGTATTCTTTTTGTTCAAGGAGATTTTCTGCGACATGGTGTTTCCCGGCCTGCCTGTCCTTGAGTTTTTCCAAGAGCTTGCGATTCCTGGAGCGGAGCACGGCTTCCTGCCGCCGGGTTTGCAAAATCGAGGCCAGACGTTCCAATTCGGCAGTGGCAGCGGCCTCGTCGCGCTCCAGGGCCTCGCGGTAGCGCATGAAAAGCCAAATATCCGCCTCGGTGGCGCTCTGCCCGAAGCCCGCGGCGTTGTGCGCGGCAAGCCGCTGACGCACGTCCTCCAAAGCCTGCTTCTGGGCGTCGTGGGCGGCCTGGGCCTGGGCCAGCGCCATGCGCGCCTGGTCCTCCAGCTGGCGTCGGAACTCCAGCACCTTTTGCAGTCGGAACACGAAGGGCTTGGCCATGCCCCGTGATGCCACGTCGGCCCCGGCCCGGCAAGCCCCCCGGCCGCAGCCCTCCACGGCCTTGCACGCGGGGCGGGGGGCGTGTAGATTTCCGCCACCGCGCCTTCGCGGCCACATGCAAAGCCAAGGAGCCCCATGAACATCCCCCCGCGCGCAGTGATATTCGACCTGGACGGCACCCTGCTGGACACCCTGGACGATCTGGCCGACTCCGGAAACGCCGTGCTGGCCGCCCTTTCCCTCCCCGTGCACCCGGTGGACGCCTACCGCTACTTCGTGGGCCTGGGCATAGAGGAGCTGGTGCGCCGCATGTTGCCCGAGGACCGCCGCGACCCGGACTTCGTGCGCGAGGCCACGGCCATGACCGGGGTGGAGTACAAGCGCCGCTGGAAGGACAAGACCAGGCCCTACCACGGCGTGGACCGGATGCTCGCCGGGCTTGGGGAGCTGGGGCTCCCGGCCTGCGTGCTGTCCAACAAGCCGCAGTATTACACCGACATCACGGTGAACGAATTCTTCCCGAGCGCCCCGTTCGTGCACGTGCGCGGGGCCAGGCCCGAAGTGCCCAACAAGCCGCACCCGGCCGGCGCGCTGGCGCTGGCGGCCGATCTCGGACTCACGCCAGGCGAGGTGGTCTTTGTGGGCGACACCGCCACGGACATGAAGACCGCGCGCGGCGCGGGAATGCTGCCCGTGGGCGCCCTGTGGGGCTTCCGCGACGAGGCCGAACTGCGTGAGAACGGGGCGCGGGACATCATTTCCCGGCCGGATGAATTGCCGAAGCTGCTGGCCGGGCTGATGGGACGCGGCAAAGGCTGAACCACATCCATGCGCCGGGCCGAGCACAACACTCCCCTGAACGTGCAGGGCGACGCCGAGCTGCTGAACGCAGTGAACGCGGGCGTGCTGCTGCTGTGCGCGCGCACCGGCGCGGTGCTTGAGGCCAACGAACGGGCGCGCGCCATGCTCTGCCCCGGGGGGGACCCGCCGAAGCTCGCCGCCCTGTTCCCAGGAGGCGGATTCCCGCTTGAGGATCTGCTGGAAGGCATAAGCGGCGTGGAAACCCGCGTGCGCGGGGCCCAGGGCCGCAGCGTGCCTGTGCTGCTGGCTTCGCGCCGGGTTGAAGGGGGCGCGGGCGGCCTGCTGCTGCTCACCCTGACCGACCTTTCGCTTTTGCGCCGCGCCGAGGCCCGCTACCAAAGCTTCTTCGAGAACGTCATCGAGGGCGTGTTCCAGTCCACCAAGAGCGGCCGCTACCTCATGGTGAATCCCGGCCTGGCCAATATCCTGGGCTTCGACTCGCCGGAGGAGCTCATCGCCCACTTCAAGGACCTGCGCAGCCAGCTCTACGTGGACCCGGCCGACCGCGACACCCTGTTCCGCGTGCTGGGCAAAGCCGGGCAGATCAAGGGCTTCGAGACCCGCTTCATCTGCAAGGACGGCTCCACGCGCTGGATCTCCCTCACCGCGCGCGAGGTGCGCGACCCCACCAGCGGCGAGTTGTTGTACATCGAAGGCCTGAACATCGACATAACCGCCCGCAAGGAGGCCGAGCGCGCCCTGAAGGAGAGCGAGGAAAAATTCCGCCACACCTTCGACCAATCGCCCATCGGGGCCAGCATGGTCAGCCTGGACAACACCTTCCTGCGCGCCAACGAGGCCTTTTGCCGCATCACCGGCTACACCGAGCCCGAACTCAAACGCATCACCTTCGACTCCATCACCCACCCGGACGAGCGAGGGGAAAGCCTGCGCCAATACGACCGCGTCAAGCGCGGCGAGATCGACTCCTGGGAGCAGGACAAACGCTACATCACCAAGGACGGGCGCGAGGTCTGGGTGCACCTTTCCGCCGGACTGGTGCGCGATTCGGCCGGAACGCCCCTGTACCTGCTGCCCATGGTGCAGGACATCAACCACCGCATGGAGACCGAGCGCGCCATGCAGGCCATCCACGCGGAAAAGGAGCGCCTGCGCGCCGGGCTGGAGGCCGTGTTCCGCTCCATTCCCGACGCCATCATCACCGTGGACACGGACATGCGCGTCATCCAGACCAACCGCGCCCTGTCCGAGGTCTGCTGCATCGGCTCGCGCCTGGAGAAGGCCACCGACCTGGCGGGCGTCAGCGGCTCGTGCAGCCGGGGCTGCTTCTCCATGCTCAAGACCACCCTCGAAACCCGCAAGCCCGTGTTCGAGCATCGCGTGGAGTGCCGCACCAAGACTCCGGGCAAGGTGGTGGTCATCAACAGCTCGCCCTTGATCGACCAGGACAACAACTTCGCCGGGGCCGTGCTGGTCATCCGCGACATCACCCGCCTGGCCGATTTGGAGAAGCGCCTCACCGACAGGCACTCCCACCGGGGCATTGTGGGCAAAAGCAAGGTGATGCAAGACATTTACGCCGTGCTGGACCAGCTTTCCGACGTGGAGTCCACGGTGCTCATCACCGGCGAATCCGGCACCGGCAAGGAGCTCATCGCCGAGGCGCTGCACTACGGCGGCTCGCGCTCCAAGGGCCCGCTCATCAAGGTCAACTGCTCCGCGCTTTCGGAAAGCCTGCTGGAAAGCGAGCTTTTCGGCCACATGCGCGGGGCGTTCACCGGCGCCATCCGCGACAAGATCGGCCGCTTCGAGGCCGCCGAGGGCGGCACCATCTTCCTGGACGAAATCGGCGACATCTCCCCGCGCATCCAGCTGAACCTGCTGCGCGTGCTGGAACGCAAGGAATTCGAGCGGGTGGGCGACTCGCGCACGAAAAAGGCCAACGTGCGCGTGCTGGCCGCGACCAACGTGGACCTCATGGACAAGATACGGCAGGGGCTCTTCCGCGAGGACCTCTACTACCGCCTCAAGGTCATGGTCATCCAGCTGCCCCCCCTGCGCGAGCGCACCGAGGACATCCCGCTCTTGATGGGGCACTTCATCAGCCAGTTCCAGACCAGCTTCGGCAAGCGCATCACCAAATGTTCGGACGACGTGATGCGCCTGTTCATGACCTACCCCTGGCCGGGCAATGTGCGCGAGCTCAAGTACTCCCTGGAGCACGCCTGCATCCTCTGCCCTGGCGGCGAAATCGGCCGGGCGCACCTGCCTGCCGACCTGCTGCGCTTCGAGCAGGGCCTGCCAGGACTTGGCGTTCCGGGCCTGCGTGCGCCAAGCCGCGCCGCCACACCAGCCGCCGCCCTGGACCGCCCTCGCGGACACGCGGGCCTGACGCGCGAGGATGTGCTGAGCGCCCTGGCCCACGCGGGCGGCAACCGGGCCAAGGCCGCGCGTCTGCTGGGCGTGGACCGCCGCACCCTGTACCGCAACATGGCCAAGCACCAGGTATCCTGAGCCCTCCCGGCGGTGCGGGACAAAACATGTGGCGCCACACATATGAGGCGCCACACATGTGGCACACGCCACACTTCCTTCCTTGGGCAAGGAAACGGGGCCAGCCGCGTCATTTTCGTGCATCTACAAGGAATACCGAACAAAAATATGGCCGCAAACCTTGCGCCGCTTCCCCCTCCCCCATGGCACGGCTATTGCTCAAAGCGCCAACGGCCCGCGCCGCTGGCCCGAAGCCCTGGGGAGGGCACGGGAACACGACACGGAGCCGATGAGGGGAGCGGCCGCCTTGCGGCCGAAACATCGCGCCACACGCGGGAGGGGGGCTCCCGGCGCAAACCACTGAGCCGCACAGCGGCCCAAGGAGCAGGGGCATGGCAGAAGCTGGAGCACGGAAACCGATCTACAAATCACTCTATTTCCAGGTCATCATGGGCATCTGCATCGGCATCGCCCTGGGCGTTGTCTTCCCCGGCAAGGAGGGGCTGGCCGCGCAGATGAAGCCCTTCGGCGACGCCTTCATCAAGATGATCAAGATGATCATCGCGCCCATCATCTTCTGCACCGTGGTGGTGGGCATCGCCAAGATGGGCGACATGGGCAAGGTGGGCCGCGTGGGCATCAAGGCCATGCTCTACTTCTGGACCATGACCCTGATGGCGCTGATCATCGGCTTGGTGGTGGTGAACACCTACAAGCCCGGCGTGGGCATGAACCTCGACGTCTCCACCCTGGACATGAGCGCGGTGGAGAAATACGCGGGCAGCGCGCAAAAGCTCTCCACGGTCGACTTCATCATGCACATCATCCCCAGCAACGTGGTGGACGCCTTCGCCAAGGGCGAGATCCTGCAGGTGCTGTTCTTCTCCATCTTCTTCGGCCTGGCCCTTTCCAGCCTGGGCGAAAAGGCCAAGACCGTCACCAGGTTCATCGATGAATTCAGCAAGGGCCTGTTCAAGGTCGTGCACTACATCATGTTCTTCGCGCCCATGGGCGCGTTCGGCGCCATAGCCTACGTGGTGGGCGCGCACGGCGTGGGCAGCCTCCAGCAGCTCATGTACCTCATGGCCGGGGTGTACACCACCTGCATCGTGTTCATCTTCGGCGTGCTGTGGACCGTGTGCCGTTTAACCGGCTTCAGCCTGTGGCAGTACCTCAAGTTTATCAAGGAGGAGATCCTTCTTGTGCTCGGCACCAGCTCCTCGGAATCCGCCCTGCCGCGCATGATGGCCAAGATGGAGGTGGCGGGCTGCAACCGCTCCGTGGTGGGCCTCACCCTGCCCATGGGCTACTCCTTCAACCTCGACGGCACCTGCATTTACCTGACCATGGCCGCGGTGTTCCTGGCCCAGGCCACCAACACCCCGCTTTCCCTCAACGACGAGCTCTACATGCTGGGCATTCTGCTTTTGACCAGCAAGGGCGCGGCCGCGGTCACCGGCGGCGGCTTCATCACCCTGGCCGCCACCCTGGGCAGCCTGCACACCATCCCAGTGGCTTCCATAGCCGTGCTTCTTGGCGTAGACCGCTTCATGAGCGAGGCGCGCGCCATCACCAACCTCATCGGCAACGGCATCGCCACCATCGTGGTGGCCAAGTGGGAAGGCGCCCTCGACGCCGACGCCCTCAAGCGCGCGCTCTCCGGCGCGGGCGAGACGGACTCGCCCGAGGAAGTGCTGGACGGGGCCATGCAGCCCGTGACCGTGCGCGTGGACGAGTAGCAAGCATAACCGTTTCGAAGTTCCTGGAGGATCCATGTCCCAACCCATGACGGCCAACCACCCCACCCTGGCCATAAAGCGGCTGGACGGGCTGCTCGACTGGGCGCAAATGCTCACGGGCGTCGGCCTCATCGCCTTCATGTGGGCGCACATGCTGCTTGTGGGCAGCGTGCTTGCAAGCCCCGCCATCATGAACGCCATCGCCGCCTTTTTTGAGGAAAGCGGCATGGCGCAGGTGGGCGGCCCGCTCATCTTCGCCCTGTTCCTGGCGCACTTCGTGCTCGCCGCGCGCAAAATCCCCTTCCGCCTGGAAGGGCAGAAGACCATCTGGGAGCACGCCAGGCTCATCCACCACGCCGACACCTGGCTTTGGGTCGTGCAGGCGGCCAGCGCCATGGTCATCCTGATCATGGGCGCCATCCACATGTGGGCCGTGCTCTCGGAGCTGCCCATCCACGCCCTCAAGTGCGCAGAAACCCTGCAAAAGAACAAGTGGTGGCTGGCCTTCTACCTGCTGCTGGCCCCGCTGGTGCATGTGCATCTGGGCATCGGGCTGTACCGCATCGCCGTGAAATGGGGCTTTGCCAAACGCGCGGACCGCAAGGGCCTCAAGCGCTTCGTATACGCCCTCATCCTGGTCTCCGTCGGCATCAGCGTGCTGACGCTGTTCCGGTTCTGGTTCATGGAAGCCTAGGGAGACGAAAGGGAATGCAGACCATCTACACAGACGTGCTGGTCATGGGGGCCGGGCTGGCCGGGGAACGCGCGGCCATCGAAGCCGCCCAGGCGGGATTCTCCGCCATCTGCCTGAGCCTGGTGCCCTCGCGGCGCTCGCACTCCTCCGCGGCCATGGGCGGTATGCAGGCCGCCATGGGCAACTGCGCCAAGGGCGAGGGCGACTGCCCGGACGTGCACTTCGCCGACACGGTCAAGGGCTCCGACTGGGGCTGCGACCAGGAGGTGGCGCGGCTCTTCGCCGACCGCGCGCCCATCGAGATGCGCCAGTTGGCCTTCTGGGGCGTGCCCTGGAACCGCGTGGTGCCCGGCAAGAGCATGTATTACAAGGGCGGCAAGCAATTCGAAAAGGAAGAAAAGGAAGAAAACCGCGGGCTCATCACCTCCCGCGACTTCGGCGGCACGGCCAAGTGGCGCACCTGCTACGTTTCCGACGGCACGGGCCACAGCGTGCTCTTCACCGTGGACAACGTGTGCGCCAAGCTGGGCGTGGAGGTCCACGACAAGACCGAGGCCATCGCGCTGATCCAGGACGGCCACACCTGCTTCGGCTGCGTGGCGCGCTGCCTGCGCACGGGCGAGCTGCTGGTGTACCTGGCCAAGGCCACGGTCATCGCCACCGGCGGCTTCGGCCGCCTGTACCCCGGCACCACCAACGCCGTCATCTGCGACGGCGGCGGGCACATCGCGGCCCTCAACACCGGCGTGGTGCCCATGGGCAACATGGAGGCCGTGCAGTTCCACCCCACGGGCATCGTGCCCACCGAAATCCTCGTCACCGAGGGCTGCCGCGGCGACGGCGGCACGCTCCTGGACGTGAACGAGGAGCGCTTCATGCACGTGTACGAGCCCGAAAAGCAGGAGCTGGCCTCCCGCGACGTGGTGGCGCGCTGGATGACCCACCACATCCGCCAGGGCAAGGGCGTCAAAAGCCCCTACGGCGACCACCTCTGGCTCGACATCCGCCACCTGGGCGAAAAGCACATCACCGGCAAGCTCAGGGAGGTGTACGAAATCTGCACCAGCTTCCTGGGCGTGAACCCCATCCACCAGCTCATTCCCGTGCGGCCCACCCAGCACTACAGCATGGGCGGCGTGCGCACCAACAAGGACGGCCACGCCTACGGGCTTTCGGGCCTGTTCAGCGTGGGCGAGGCCTCCTGCTGGGACATGCACGGCTTCAACCGCCTGGGCGGCAACTCCCTGGCCGAAACCGTGGTGGCCGGCGGCATTGTGGGCAAGAAGATCGCCGAGTTCCTGCAAGGGGCCGAGGTCACCTTCAACTCCAGCGTCATCGACGACGAGGTCAAGCGCCAGCGCGACCGCATAGAGAGCCTGGTGCGCTGCAAGGCCGGAACGGAATACGTGTACAAGGTGCGCCGCGCCATGCAGGACGCCCTGCACAAGGGCGCCAACATCTTCCGCACGGAGCAGGGTCTTTCCCAGTGCGTGGGCGAACTGCAGGAAATACTGGCCCGCGCCCGCAAGGTGGGCCTCAAGAGCAACGGCCTGGGGGTCAACCCGGAACTCTCCGCCGCCCTCAAGATCGAGGGCCAGGTCAAAATGGCGCTGATGCTGGCCTTTGGCGCGCTGAAGCGCACCGAAAGCCGCGGCAGCCACAACCGCGAGGACTACCCCGCGCGCAACGACCGCGACTGGCTGAGCCGCACGCTGGCCTACTGGAAGAGCGAGAAGGACGACATGCCCACGCTCGACTACGAACCGGCCACCCCGGTCTTCCACATCCCGCCGGGAGACCGCGGCTACGGCAAAAGCCAGATCATCACCGCCGACACTCCGGCCGAGACCAAGGGGTAGCACGACATGGCCAGATCGCTCAAATTCAACATCTTCCGGTACAATCCGCAGGACACGGAATCCACCCCGCACATGGAGTCCTTCACCCTTGGCGAGAGCGACTCCATGACCCTGTTCATCGCGCTGAACCGCATCCGCGAGGAGCAGGACCCGAGCCTCCAGTTCGACTTCTGCTGCCGCGCGGGCATTTGCGGTTCCTGCGGCATGGTCATAAACGGCCGGCCGGGCCTGGCCTGCCACACCAAGACCCGCGACCTGCCGGACGAGATCACCCTGCTGCCCCTGCCCGTGTTCCAGCTGGTGGGCGACTTGAGCGTGGACACCGGAAGCTGGTTCCGCGAGATGTACGACACCGTGGAGTCCTGGATCCACACCAAGAAGACCTTCGACCCGGCAGCGCCGGAAGAGCGCATGGACAACGACACGGCCGAGGCCATCTACGAACTGGACCGCTGCGTCGAGTGCGGCTGCTGCATCGCGGCCTGCGGCACGGCCCGGATGCGCCCGGACTTCCTGGGCGCGGCTGGCCTGAACCGCGTGGGCCGCTTCCTCATAGACCCGCGTGACGAGCGCAGCGAACAGGACTACTACGAGATACTGGGCAACGACATGGGCATCTTCGGCTGCATGGGGCTGCTCGCCTGCGAGGACGTGTGCCCCAAGCACCTGCCCCTGCAGGACCAGCTCGGCTTTCTGCGCCGCAAGATGGGCATCACCGCCCTCAAGAACTTCTTCGGCAAGAAGTAGCAAGGAGCCGCAATGCGAGAGATCAATCCAGCGGAGGTCTCGGCCGCGGTGGCGCGCATGTGCATGAGCGCCAACACCAAACTGCCGGACGACGTGCGCCGCGCCTTTGAACAGGGCCTTACGGCCGAGACCAGCGAGGCCGGGCGCGAGATCTTCCGCCAGCTTCTGGAAAACGCGGACCTGGCCCTGGAGACCAAGCTGCCGCTGTGCCAGGACTGCGGCCTGGCCGTCTTCTACGTGGAGCTGGGCGAGGACGCGCGCGTGCCCGGCGGCGTGAACAACGCCATCACCGAGGGCATGGTGGCCGGATACCGCGACGGCTTCCTGCGCAAGAGCAGCTGCGACCCGCTCACCCGCAAGAACACCGGCGACAACACCCCGGCCATCATCCACATCGACCTGGTGCCCGGCGACCGCCTCAAGATCAGCTACATGGCCAAGGGCGGCGGCAGCGAGAACATGAGCCGCGTGACCATGCTGGCCCCCAGCCAGGGCTGGGAGGGCATCAAGCGCTTCGTAGTGGAGCGCGTGGCCGAGGCCGGGCCCAACCCCTGCCCGCCGGTAATCCTGGGCGTGGGCATCGGCGGCACCTTCGAAATGGCCCCGAAAATCGCCAAGAAGGCGCTGTTGCGCAAGCTCGACGACACCCACCCCGACCCCAAGATCGCGGCCATGGAGGCCGAGCTGCTTGCGGCCGTGAACCGGCTGGGCATCGGGCCCATGGGCCTGGGCGGCGACCATACCTGCCTGGGCGTCAAAATAGCCGTGGCCCCCTGCCACATCGCCAGCCTGCCGCTGGCCGTCAACGTGCAGTGCCACAGCTCCCGGCACGAGGAGGTGGAATTCTAGATGCCCACGCACACGCTCTCCACCCCGCTCACGGACGCGGACATCGAAACACTGCGCGCGGGCGACGTGGTGCTGCTCTCCGGCACCATCTATTCCGGCCGCGACGCCGCGCACAAGAAATTGATGGACCTGCTGGACCGGGGCGAGCCCCTGCCCTTTGACCTGAACGGGGCGGCCATCTACTACGTCGGCCCCTCTCCTGCGCCCCCGGGCAGGCCCATCGGCGCCGCCGGGCCGACCACCAGCTACCGCATGGACGCCTACGCCCCCCGGCTCATCTCCCTGGGTCTCAAGGCCAGCATCGGCAAAGGCAAGCGCTCGGACGCGGTGAAGCAGGCCATGCGCGAGCACAAGGCCGTGTACCTGGGCGCCACGGGCGGCGCCGGGGCCCTGCTGTCCAAGTGCATCACCAAAAGCACGGTCATCGCCTTCGATGAGCTCGGCCCGGAGGCCGTGCGCGAGATGGTGGTGGAGAACTTCCCCCTGCTCGTCATCAACGACGCCTTTGGCGGCGAGCTGTACGCCAGGCCGAAGCTGGACGAATAGGCCATTTCCGGGGGGGGCCGACTCGTGGCGCTACCGCAGTCGGCCAACCTGCCTCCCCCGGCCGCCGCGCCCGGCCGGCCTCCCGCTGCCCCCGGATCAGCGGGAACAGCCCGGCCCCGCGCGGGCGGACCAGACACGCAGGACGCACCAGGGCGCTGGAGGATGCAAGTCCGCCAGCGCCCTTGCTCTTTCAAGGTCCGTCTGCTAGCTTTACCAGAAACCTGATTGGGCCGCGCCCCTGCCGGGGCTGACCCGGCGGGCCACTTCGCCCCCCCTTGCCGGCACAGCCCGGAGGAGCCGTTCATGTCCCTTCACGCCCAAGGCCAGCCCACCACCCCCCTCGACCTGGAGGCCCGGCGCGACCTCGCCTTCATGGAGGCCGTGGCGCGCGAAAGCGGACAGGATCTCAAAAGCTGCTACCAGTGCGGCAACTGCACCGCGGGCTGCGCCTACAGCCATGACTTCGACATCCCCGTGCACAAGGTGATGCGGCTGGTGCAGCTGGGCCAGCGCGAGGAGGCCCTCTCCTGCCGCTCCATATGGCTGTGCGCCACCTGCCAGGCCTGCACCACCCGCTGCCCCAACAACATCGACGTGGCGCGGGTGATGGACGTGCTGCGGCACATGGCGCGGCGCGCAGGCCACGCCCCGGAACGCCTGGTCAAGACCTTCGCCGACGGCTTTCTTGCCAGCGTGGCCCGGCACGGCCGCGTGTTCGAGGTGGGTCTGGCCGCCGTGTTCGCCCTCAAAAGCGGCAAGCCCCTGCAGGACGCCTGCCTGGGTCCGGCCATGCTCTCGCGCGGCAAGCTCTCGCTTCTGCCCCACGAACCCAGCGCCCAGGCCAAGGCCGAGGTAGCGGGCATCTTCGAGCGTTTCGCCAGGCAAAAGGCGCGCGCGCACGGCGCAACGAGCGCCCCTGACACGGGGGACGGACAATGAGCGCGCGCCTGGGCTATTACCCCGGCTGCTCGCAAAGCGGCACCGCGGCGGAAAACGACATTTCCAGCCGCGCCTGCCTGGCCGCCCTGGGCATCGGCATGTCCGACGTGCCGGACTGGACCTGCTGCGGCAGCACGCCCGCGCACACCGTGGACCATCATCTTGCCGGGGCCCTGGCCGCGCGCAACCTCCTGCAGGCCGAGGCCGCCGGGTTCGGCTGCATCGCCACCCCGTGCCCCAGCTGCCTGGCCGCCCTCAAGACGGCCGACGCGCACCTGGCCGAGCCCGCGTACAAAGCCGCCGTGGAACGCCTGCTGGGCCGCGCCGCGCCCGGCCCCATGGAGTCCAAAAGCGTGCTCCAGGTGCTCATGGAGCAGGCCGGGCCGCAGGGCGTCAAGGCCCGCGTCACGCGGCCGCTCACCGGGCTCAAGGTGGCCTGCTACTACGGCTGCCTCCTGAACAGGCCGCCGGGGCTCATGGCCTTCGACGACCCCGAAAACCCCACGGCCATGGACGAGCTCATGGCCGCCTGCGGGGCCACCGTGGTGGACTATCCCTTCAAGACCGAATGCTGCGGCGCGGCCTTCGCCATGCCCCGGCTCGACGTGATGCGGCGGCTCACGGCGCGGCTGCTGGACATGGCGGCGGAGTGCGGCGCGGACGCAATCGCCGTGGCCTGCCCCCTGTGCCAGATGAACCTGGACCTGCGGCGCGGCCAAGCTAACACGGCGGCGCGCGCGCCCCACGCCATGCCCGTGCCCTACTTCACCCAGCTCATGGGCCTGGCCCTGGGCCTGCCCGAGGCCGACCTGGCCCTCTCCAAGCTGGTGCTGCCGCTCGCCCCGGCCCTGGATGCCGCCACCGCCCGCCAGGCCGAGGCCGCCAAAAACGGCAAGGAGGACGCCCCATGCGCATAGGCGTCATGATCTGCCACTGCGGCAACAACATCGCCGCCACCGTGGACTGCGAGGCCGTGGCCCAGGCAGCGCGCGAATTCCCGGACGTTGTTTTCGCCACGGACCACATGTACGCTTGTTCCGACCCCGGCCAAAAGAGCATCGAGCAGGCCATCGTGGACCTCAAGCTCGACGGCGTGGTGGTGGCCTCCTGCTCGCCCAGGATGCACGAGCAGACCTTCCGCCGCGCGGTGGAGCGCGCGGGCCTGAACCGCTACATGTTCGAAATGGCCAACATCCGCGAGCATGTGGCCTGGGTTTCGCTGGACCGCAAGCGCAACACGCAAAAGGCCATCGACCTGGTGCGCATGGCCGTGGAAAAGCTGCGCGTGGACCGGCCGCTCACCCCCAAGAGCTTCGAGGTGCAAAAGCGCGTGCTCATCGTGGGCGGCGGCGTGGCCGGCATCCAGGCCGCGCTGGACTGCGCCGAGGGCGGGCTTGAGGTGGTGCTGGTGGAGAAGAAAAGCTCCATCGGCGGCATCATGAGCAAGCTGGACAAGACCTTCCCCACCATCGACTGCTCCGTGTGCGTGCTGGGCCCCAAGATGGTGGACTGCGGGCAGCATCCGCGCATCACCCTGCACGCCCTTTCCGAGGTGGACGAGGTCTCCGGCTACGTGGGCAACTTCGAGGTCAAGATCAGAAAGCGCGCCACCTATGTGGACTGGACGAAATGCACCGGCTGCGGGGCCTGCCAGGAAAAATGCCCCAGCAAGAAGGTGCCCGACGCCTTCAACGAAAACGTCAGCTGCACCACGGCCATAGGCATCCCCTTTCCCCAGGCCATTCCCAAGCGCGCGACCATAAACGCCGCCCACTGCATCCGCCTCACCAAGGGCAAGTGCGGCAACTGCGAACGGGTGTGCCCCACCGGGGCCATCGATTTCGACATGCAGGACGAGGTGGTGACCGAAAAGGTGGGCGCCATCATCGCGGCCACGGGCATCGGGCTTTTCGACCACACGAAGCTCGGCGAATACGGCGCGGGCAGGTACCCGGACGTGGTCACCTCCCTGGCCTACGAGCGGATGCTCTCGGCCTCCGGCCCCACGGCCGGGCACATCAAGCGCCCAAGCGACGGCAAAGAGCCCAAGACCGTGGCCTTCATCTCCTGCGTGGGCAGCCGCGACCGCAGCGTGGACCGGCCGTACTGCTCGAACTTCTGCTGCATGTACACGGCCAAGCAGGCCATCCTCACCCGCGACCACATCCCCGATTCGCGCGCGTACGTGTTCTACATGGACATCCGCGCGGGCGGCAAGGGCTACGAGGAGTTTGTGCGCCGCGCCCAGGAGGAATACGGCGTGGAGTACGTGCGCGGCCGCGTGGCCCACATCCACCCGGTGCAGGGGCCGGAGGGCGGGCAGCTTTTGGTGCGCGCCGCGGACACGCTTCTTGGCCGACAAGTGGAGCTGGCCGCGGATCTGGTGGTGCTTGCGGTCGGGGCCGAGGCCTCGCCCGGCGCCCCGGACCTGGCCGAAAAGCTGCGCATCTCCTACGATCACTATGGCTTCTTTCTGGAAAGCCACCCCAAGCTCCGCCCGGTGGAGACCAACACCGTGGGCGTGTACCTGGCCGGAGCCTGCCAGGGGCCCAAGGACATTCCGGCCAGCGTGGCCCAGGCCAGCGCGGCTGCGGGCAAGGTGCTGGCCCTGCTCTCCAAGGACACGCTCGAAAGCGACCCGCAGATCGCCCAGGTGCGCGCCACGCGCTGCATCGGCTGCGGCAAGTGCGAGCGCACCTGCCCCTTCGGCGCCATCCGGATGCGCGAATTGCGCGACGGCAGCAAACGCGCCGAGGTGGTGGAGACCGTGTGCCAGGGCTGCGGCATCTGCTCCGTCACCTGCCCCGTGCGGGCCATACAGCTCGCCCACTTCACCGACTCGCAACTGCTCGCGGAGGTCAACGCCCTATGCAGGACATGGGACGAGACTACAGAATCATAGGCTTTTTGTGCAACTGGTGCTCGTACGGCGGGGCCGATGCGGCGGGCGTGGCGCGCTTCAGCCAGCCCACGGACCTGCGCATCATCCGTGTGCCGTGCTCCGGCCGGGTGGACCCCATGTTCGTGGCCAAGGCGCTTTTGTCCGGGGCCGACGGCGTGCTCGTCTCCGGCTGCCACCCGCGCGACTGCCACTACTCCGAGGGCAATTTCTACGCCCGCAGACGCCTGGAGATGCTGCGCCGCTTCCTGCCCATCATGGGCGTCAACGAGGGGCGCTTCGAATACATCTGGGTCTCGGCCTCGGAAGGCTCGCGCTGGCGCGACATGGTCACCAGCTTCACCGAGAAGATCCACGCCCTGGGTCCCATGCCGCGCATGGCCGAGCCCGTGCGCACCATGTGCCAGCTTTCCGGAATGCTTGGACAATCCCTGGCGCAGCCGGACATGGGCGCGGAGCCCCTCTCGGACCGGCAGGTCCAGACCGTTCTATCGGGCGAGCCCAGGCTGCCGGACTGGAGCAAGCCGCCGCGCGTGGAGCCGCGCGCCGATGCCCTGCTCTCGGCCAGCGACATCGCGGGCCTGGCGGACAAGGAGGAGAACGGCCATGGCCGATGACCAGCGCGCCCGGACACTGCGCGAGGCCGTGGCCCGCGAACTGCCCAACGTGGACTTCGTGCTGGGCTACGCGCGCGGCTTCGACGCCCTGCACGCCACGCCCGTCACCGTGCGCACGGAAGCGGACGCCCAGAAGCTCATCTTCGACGAAACCTGCGTGCAGAACCTGGCCACCAGCCTCTACGGCCTTACGGACAAGCGCGTGGGCATCGTGGTCAAGGGCTGCGATTCGCGCTCCATCGTCGAACTGCTGCAGGAAAAACTGCTCGACCGCTCCAAGCTGGTGGTTTTCGGCATCCCCTGCGACGGCGTGCTGGACCTGGCCAAGATCCGCGTGCGCGCGGACACGAGCCAGGTGCGCGCGGCGGACATGGATGGCGAGGAGCTGCGCCTGCAAACGCCCGAAGGCGAAAAACGGCTGCCCCGCAGCGAGGTGCTGGCCGACAAGTGCCTGCGCTGCCGCTACCCCAACCCGCTCGTGGCCGACCATGTCATCGGCCCGGAGCTGACCCCGGCGGCCGCCGAGGACACCTACGCCGACCTGGAGGGCTTTGAGAAGCTGAGCGCGAGGGAGCGCTTCGATTTCTGGAAACGGCAGATGAGCCGCTGCATCCGCTGCTACGCCTGCAGGAACGCCTGCCCGCTGTGCGTGTGCAAGCACGTGTGCCTGGCCGACAGCCGCGATCCGCACTGGCTTTCGGCCGAATCGACCCTGCAGGAGAAATGGCTGTTCCAGGTGATGCACGCCCTGCACCTGGCCGGGCGCTGCACCGAATGCGGCGAATGCCAGCGCTCCTGCCCCATGGGCATTCCGCTGCTCCTGCTCAAGCGCAAGATGAACCGGGAGCTGAAGGACGTGTTCAACTACGAGGCCGGGGTGGACCTGGAGGCCGTGCCCCCGCTGCACACCTTCCAGATGGAGGAGGAGAAGATCTCCGACCGGGGGCTGCTATGGTGATGAAGTTTCTTGCCGCAAGCGCCCTGCCGGACATCGCCGCCGCCTGGGCCAGGGATGTGCGCCTGCTGGCCCCGGTGCGCGAGGGCCAGGCCGTGGTGTACCGCCCCTGGGCGCCGGACATGCGCCCCTTCCTGGGCCGGACGCCCACGACCTCGGCCAAGGAGGCCCTGCTGCCCCAGACCGAGGATCTTCTGACCTACGCCTACCGCAAGGACGCGGACGACCTGACCCGCACCGAGGTCTTCGTGGCCGAGCCCCTGCCGCCGGAGCCCACCCTGGTGCTGGGCTGCCGCCCCTGCGATGCGCGCGGGCGCGCGCTGCTGGACCGCGTGCTGGTGGAACGCGGCGCGGCCGACTCCCTCTATGCGGCCAAGCGGGGGGCCACCCTCTTCGTCACCGTGGCCTGTGAAAGCATGAAGAACACCTGTTTCTGCCACTGGACCGGCGGCGGCCCCGCCTCCGAGGACGGCTCCGACGTGCTGCTCTTCGCCGTGGCGGCCGATGGCGGCGGACACGTGGCCAAGCCCCTCACCCCGGAGGGGGAGAGGCTGCTTGCCGCCCTGCCCGAAGCATCGGCCCAGGCCAGGGACGAGATGGCGGACAGACTCGCCCGGATGCCGGAGCCAGCCCCGGCCCCGGATCTCTCCGGCGCGCCGGAGGCCTTCCTCAAGGCCTTCGATGACTTGGACTTCTGGACCGACCAGAGCGCGCGCTGCCTGTCCTGCGGGATATGCACGTTCCTCTGCCCCACCTGCTCCTGCTTCAACATCACCGACGAGGCCAGCGGCATGAAGGGCAGACGCATCCGCACCTGGGACACCTGCATGAGCGCCCTGTACACCCTGGAGGGCAGCGGCCACAATCCGCGCCCCAGCCGGGCGCACCGCCTGCGCAACCGCGTGGGGCACAAGTTCTGCTACCACCCGCAGGAGTATCCCGGCCAGGGCCGGGGCGGCCAGCCGGAGTTCTCCTGCACGGGCTGTGGCCGATGCATCAAGTCCTGCCCGGTGTCCGTGGACATCCGGCGCGTGGTGCTGGACATTCTGGAGAAAGGCGGCGGACAGTGAGCGCGAATCCCTACATCCCCATGCTCGGCGTCATCGTCGAGACCTTTGACGAGACCCCGGACATCAAGACCTTCCGCGTGCGGCTGAAAGACGAGGAGGCCATGGCGCGCTTCCGCTTCGAGCCGGGGCAGGTGGCGCAGCTCTCCGTGTTCGGCGCCGGGGAGAGCACCTTCGTCATCTGCTCGCCGCCCACCCGCATGGACTTTCTGCAGTTCACCGTCATGCGCGTGGGCGAGCTGACCCACCGCCTGCACACCCTGCGCCAGGGCGACCCCGTGGGCGTGCGCGCGCCGCTGGGCAACCACTTCGACCACCAGTCCATGAAGGGCAAGGACATCGTGTTCATCGGCGGCGGGCTGGGGCTGGCCCCCTTGCGCACGCTGCTGTTGTTCATGCTGGACAACCGCGCCGACTACGGCGACATCACGCTCATCTATGGCGGCCGCAGCCCGGAACACCTGTGCTTCAAGGCCGAACTGGCCCAGTGGGCCGCGCGCGGCGACATGCGCGTGGAGCTCACCGTGGACAATCCGGACAAGGGCTGGTCCGGGCGCACCGGCGTGGTGCCCGCCGTGCTCACGGAGCTGGCCGTCAGCCCGAAAAACGCCGTGGCCGTCACCTGCGGGCCGCCCATCATGATCCGCTTCACCATCCAGGCCCTGGCCGCCCTCGGCTTCTCCGACGAGCAGATCGTCACCACCCTGGAGCGGCGCATGAAGTGCGGCATCGGCCTGTGCGGACGCTGCAACATCGGCGACAAGTTCGTGTGCGTGGATGGCCCGGTGTTCACCCAGGCCCAGCTGAAAACACTGCCCCAGGAATTCTAGCTGCGGCGGTGCAAGCCGTGCGTGCAACCGGCCCCATCCGGCAGATTGGCGCCTCGCCGTGCAATACGGTGCGATTCCTGTAGAAGATGTCTTCGTGGAGCCAGCGGCCAAGGAGAGTGCCGCGCGCCAAGGCCTGGGCCGACCACAGCACCGGCAGCAGCCACACGCACACCAGCATGACGATCAGGGTCAGGGGCAGGCCTATCTTCACATAGTCGGTGAAGCGGTACCCGCCTGGCCCCATGACCAGCAGGTGAGCCGGATGCGAAAGGGGGCCGGGAGGACGCGGCCTTGCGGACCCGCCCCTAGCGCTCCATCTCTTCCCAGTTCATCTGCTTGTCCCAGGCCACCTTGCCCTGGCTCTTCTTCATCTTGCGCAAGAGCACGTAGAGCGCGCCCGCGCCGCCGTCCTTGGGCTGGGCCGTGCAGAAGGCCAGGGTGATGCGCCTGAGCGGCTCGCGGGTGAGCCAGGCCTGCAGTTCCTGCCGCAGGATGCTCAGGCCCTTGGGCGAGTTCTTGCCCCGGCCGGGGATCACCAGCACCATGCGCCGCCCGGCCAGGTAGCTCTCGCGCATGAAGAACAAGAGCGAATCCAGCGCCTGGTCGGCGTTCTGGCCGTGCAGGTCCAGGTGCCCCTCCGGGGAAAGACGCCCGGCCTTGAGCTGCTGGAAGATCTTGGAATCCAGTCCGCGCACGTAGCCGTGCATGTACTCCTCGCAGAGCTCCAGCTCGAACTCCACCGGCCCCTGCATGGCCTGGCGCATAAGCCGGGCCTCCGGGTCGCCCTCCTCGTCCTCCGGCTCCGGCACGGGCGGGGGAGGCGGTTGGATCTGGCGGCCCGCGCCGCCGATCTGCTCCACCCCCTGCATGGCGCTGAAGAACAGATGCTCGTCCGCGCCCGCCACCTCGACCTGGGGCGCGGCTTCCGGGGCTTTCGCCTTGGGTCCGGCCGGGGCCACGCGGCCCTTGGCGCCCTGGCGCAGGGCGGCCTTGGCCTGCTCCACCAGGGTCGGCTTGGCGCTCTTGAGTTTCAACTCCTTCAACGCGTCCAGCGAATGCAGCTTCTTGCTCATGGGCTTCTCCTCGAAGCGGCGAGGATACACGGTTCCAGGCCGCGAGAAAAGCGGGTTCCCGGCAGAGTTCCCCACCCGGCTGGACTTCACCTGACAAAGACGGTAGGAATCCGCTCGCAAGCCCGCCTGCCCCCCTCATCGGGAAGGCAATCCCTGGCGGGAATGAAGCGAGGCTTCCATGCTCCAAATCGAAGACCTGCGCGTCAGCATAGGCGACCGTCCGGTGCTGCGCGGCATCAATCTGCACATACGCGAGGGCGAGACCTTCATTCTCTTCGGCCCCAACGGCTCCGGCAAAACCTCGCTGCTCATGACCCTCATGGGCTTCTCCGGCTACACCGTCACCAGCGGCCGCATCCTCTTCCGCGGGCAGGACATCACCCACATGCCCATGTACGAGCGCGCGCGCTTGGGCATAGGCATGAGCTTCCAGCGCCCGCCCACCATCCACGGCCTCAAGACCCGCCACCTGGTGCGCATGTGCGCCCGTGGCCGCGAGGTGGACATCCCCGCCATGGCCGCCAAGGTCAACTTCACCGACTTCCTCGAACGCGACATCAACGCGGGCTTCTCCGGCGGCGAGATCAAACGATCGGAGCTCTTGCAGCTTATGGCGCAGAAGCCCGGCTTCGTGCTCTTCGACGAGCCGGAAAGCGGCGTGGACCTGGAGAACATGCAGCTCATCGGCAAGGTGGTGCGCCGCCTGCTGGACGGCGAGGTGGACCTGCCGCCGGGCGCCTGCGCCAAGCCGCTGAAGTGCAAGCTGCGCACAAGCGGGCTCATCATCACCCACACGGGCTACATTCTCGACTACATCAACGCCGACCGGGGCCAGGTGCTCTACCAGGGGCGCATGTGCTGCGAGGCGCGCCCCCGCGACATCCTGGAGCACATCAGAAGCTACGGCTACCAGGAATGCATCAAATGTCTGAACGAGCCCGGCCCCAACGGGGGCATCAACGGGCTGACCACGCTCTAGGCCCGGGGAGATCACGATGAAGGACGTCACTCTCAGCGACTACGCGTTCAGCGGCATCGAGCACGGCGAGATCGCCGACCTGCGCACCCTGGACCAAAGCGACAAGACCCGCATCCTGTATGCCGGGGTGGATGTGGAGTCCGACTCCGCCGCCGCCGTGTTCATGCACATGGACCAGAGCACCGTGCACTGCGAGACCCGCGACCCCGGCGTGGAGCTTCTGGACATCAAGGTGGCCATGAAGCGCTACGACGGCCTGCCGGAATACGCCTGGAAGCTCGTCCCCCGCGACAAGGACGAGTTCACCCGCAACGTGGCCGAGAACGTCCACGGCGGCTACTTCATCCGCACCAAGCCCGGCGCCAAGATCGCCCGCCCCGTGCAGTCGTGCCTGTTCCTCAAGGCCGAAAAGGCCGGGCAGAACGTGCACAACATCGTGGTGGTTGAGGAAGGCAGCGAACTGCACATCACCACAGGCTGCTCCACCGCGCATAACGCCACCAGCGCCGCGCACCTGGGCATCACCGAATACTACGTCAAGAAGGGCGGCAAACTCACCTTCACCATGATCCACAACTGGGGCCAGAACGCCAGCGTGCGCCCCCGCTCCGTGGGCGTGGTGGAGGAAGGCGGCGTGTTCCAAAGCAACTACGTGCTCCTAAGCCCCGTAGGCACCCTGCAGTCCTACCCCACCATAGAGCTCAACGGGCGCGGGGCAGTGGGCCGCTTCAACTCCGTCATCGTCACCCCAGAGGGCTCGCACGTGGACTCCGGCAACCGCGTCATCATGAACGCACCCGACACCCGCTGCGAAATCATCAGCCGCACCATCACCACCGGCGGCGTAAACATCGCGCGCGGGCACATCGCCGGGCACGCCGTGCCCTGCCGCGGACACCTGGAGTGCAAGGGCCTCATCCTTGGCGGCGGCCGGTCCCTGGCCATTCCCGAATTGGACGCCACCGTGGAGGGCGTGGAACTCTCCCACGAGGCCGCGGTGGGCAAAATCGCCCAGGACGAAATCGAATACCTCATGGCGCGCGGCATGGACGAATCCGAGGCTACCTCGACCATCGTGCGCGGCTTCCTCAACGTGGACATCATGGGTCTGGAAGGACCGCTGGCCAAGGCCATCCAGGAACAGGTGGAAATGATCGACTCGAGCGCCATGTAAGGCCCTCCCGGCATCCGCCCACACTCGCGCCCCCGCAAGCCCCCACGGCCTGCGGGGGCGTTTTTCGTGGCGGGCGGGCGCTGTGCCTGTTTCGTGCTCCGCAGGCCAGGGGCTACGCGCCCCTGGACCCGCGTCTACGGGACCGGGAGCGCGCTCCCCTTGCCTCCCCCTGTATCCGGGGTTCCAAGGGGCCGGAGAGGCCCCTTGGCCGCCGGAGGCATGACAGGCACAAACGCCAGCCAAAACAGTCTGGAATCATTCTTTTTCCCGACCACCTTGGCACGCCGCTGGCCCTTGCCGACCTGGACGGAAACATTGTACAGACGATGCGGTACGATGCTTTCGGCAACCCCCTTCGGGGGCTTCAGGGGCCTGTGCGGTTCCCTCTTGGCTTTGCGGGCGGGCTGTTTGATGCGGATACGGGCCTGACGCGCTTTGTCTGGCGGGACTATGACGCGGACACGGGCCGCTTCACCGCCCTGGACCCACTGGGCGCAAAGGGCGGCGACAGGGACTGGTACGGGTACTGCGTCGACGACCC
>NZ_FZOC01000010.1 GCF_900188225.1 Humidesulfovibrio mexicanus
GTAGGTCGCCGCCAAGACTTTTTTTCAAAAGGCCCTGTCACTCGACAGGGCCTTTTTTGCGTTTGCCATTCGGGGGGGGGGGGGGGGGGGGGGGGGGGGGGGGGGGGGGGGGGGGGGGGGGGGGGGGGGGGGGGGGGGGGGGGGGGGGGGCGTTGACGGCGATTTGGCTATTTGTGCAGCAGGGCGAGTGCCCTGTCCTTTTGCCCAGGGTAAAGATCCGCAGGCACTTTGTCACGGCCAAGGCTTTTGCAGACCATGTAGCGTGCGCAACTTGCGAAGTCGCCCCTGCAGTAGCGAGCTTTCGTGATCTCGGCCGTGCCAGGCTTGTCAGCCATCTTGTCATTGAAAAAGAGACACTTTTCTATCATCTCACAAGACATGATGTTCCTCCTGTTGATTTCGATTGGTGACGAGGGCGGGTGTATTGGGCATAGCATAGTTCCAGATGAAGGGAATGGGCGCAGAGAATAAAAAACGCCCCTGTCGAGGCATCGGCAGGGGCGCAAGGGGCGGGAGTAATCGCGTACAGCGTGGTCTAAATCAGGGCGCTCGCCTTGAGAATGGTTTTCAATTGTTCCAGGTGGGCGCTTTCCATGGGAACAAGGGGAAGGCGGAATTCTGGGCCCATTTTGCCCATGAGCGACAGGGCGGTCTTGACCGGAATGGGGTTGGTTTCAATGAACATGGCCCGATTTACAGGCATCATCTCCAGGTTGAGCGCCTGGGCCCTGGCCGTGTCGCGTTTGTTGAAAGCGGCGATCATGCCGGACATCTTGGCGGGCATGACATTCGAGGTGACGCTGATGGTCCCGTGTCCGCCAGCTGCAAGAAGGGGCAGCACGGTGAAATCGTCGCCAGAGAGCACAGTGAAGTCACGGCCCATGATTTCGATAAGCTCGGTGCCCTGCTTGATGTCGCCAGTGGCCTCCTTGCACCCGATGACCTCGGGCACTGCCTTGGCGATGCGGGCGATGGTCTTCGGCATCACGTTTTGACCGGTGCGGCCAGGAACGTTGTAGAGGATAAATGGCATTGACGCTTCGGCTGCAAGGGCTTTGAAGTGGGCCACCAGGCCGTCTGGAGTGGGTTTGTTGTAGTAGGGGGTGATAATGAGCGCTGCGTCGGCCCTGGCGTCCTTGGCGAGTTGCACCAGCTCGATGGCCTCGCGGGTGTTGTTGGACCCAGCCCCGGCGATGACCGGCACCCGACCTTTGACTTGGTCCACGCAGATCTTGATCACCTGCCCTTGTTCAGTGTGCGACAGCGTCGCAGCCTCGCCGGTGGTGCCGCAGGGCACAACGCCGTCGATTCCCTGCTCGATCTGCCATTCGATGAAGGCCCTGTAAGCATCTTCGTCCACGGCGCCGTTTTTGAACGGCGTCACCAGTGCGGTAAACGCGCCGCGAAAGCTCATTCAATCCTCCTTCCTAGTCGGTGCTCTTGGTGTGCATAAGCATGAGCATCTGCTGGTCTTCCGTATACTGGTCAGTAAGCCCGTTAAGGGTCATACGAACATTTTTCCCTTCCGTCCATTTGAAAGTGGGATTCCCCAGGGGAAGATCAAGCACTTCCAGGCACAACACAGCTTTCCCTTCAGGGTAGGACCGCATCCAGGCGGTTTTCCCTCCGTCGGCAAGCATTCCCGCCACCCCAACCCCTGGACCGGATCCGAGCAGGACGTGGGGGAGCGGGCCGTTCGCCTTCAATAATTCCTGCTCCCTTGCATATCCCCAGGGGCTCATGGCGACAACGATTTGCGCGGTTCCGCGCAGTTCGCGAACCGCATGTTCAATTCCGTGGATGAGGTTTTGCGGCAGGCCCCGTGCCCCTCTTGGCAGTTCTGGAAGAACAAGCAGTCCGACTGTGACCTCACCCGCCTTGAGCACATGCTTTTCCAGACGGTCAGAACCACGCCAGTACGGGCGTGGCTTCACCCCGGACCGTGCCAGGACCGTACGCTCGGATGGCGTGACGACAAGCACGTCGTGGCGGAGCAGGTCGAAGGCATCGGCCATGAAGGCCAGCCGCTGTCGCGAGGGGAGCCGAGCTGGTTCGTATTGGACGAACTCGTACCCTCCTGCCAGGAAGAGCACAGGGCTCCCCTTGGTGGCGTTTTGCCTGAAGGCTTTCTGTGCGCTGGCCCGCCGGGCCAATCCTCCGGTGAGTTTCCCCCCTCAGGATGGGCAGGGACGGACTTCGCCTTCGGTATTGGCACAAAAAAGCAGGGTGAGCCGAGGCCCACCCGCTATGGCCTGCGCTGGCATGGCCAGCAACAGGGCTATTATCAGCATCAGCCTGGAAATCATTCGTTGATGAACTCCTTGAGTTCCTTGCCGGGACGGAAGAAGGGCAGGCGCTTGGGATGCACCTCAACAACGGTTCCGGTTTTGGGATTGCGGCCGGTGTAGCCCTCGTAGTCCTTGACCTTGAAGCTTCCGAAGCCGCGGATTTCAACCCTGTCGCCAGCGACCAGGGCGTCCTTGATGGCGTCGAAGAATGCGCTGACGACCTTGGTGGCGTCATCAATGTGCAGTTTCTTGTCTTCGGCCAGGGCCTTGATGAGTTCACTCTTGTTCATTGACCGCTCCGTTGTGTTGGGCAGTTCGTGACAGCGTGCCAGAAGGCACGGTGGGGGGTACTTGTCGACATGTATTGCTGATATGCCCAAAAGAAGGGTATTCCGTCAAGGGTTTCGTTAGGTTGAGGGCAGAAGAATATTCTTGAGCGCTTGTCGTCCCTGGAGGGCGTCGAGGTTTTCTTGGCGATACCTGGCGATCCGCATGGCCAGTTCCGTGATGTCCTTGATGGCCGAGCAATTGGGAGCGTGGCGCGCAAGGGGTTTTTGGTTGATGACGGCCTCGGTCATGGAGCGGTCCAGACGCACATGGCCCAGGTGCACGAGTTCAAACCCCAAAAATGTTTTGCAGGCCGTGTTAAGCCTCTGGAAGGTCTCTTTTGATTCCTGACTTGTGGCCTGGTTCACCACCACCAGGAAGTCCCGTACTCCAAAGCGGGAATGCAGCACCTTGATGATGGCATAGCCGTCAGTGAGGGAAGTCGGTTCCGGGGTAACCAGAACCACGCGCATTTGCGCCATGCGCGCAAGCGAGAGCACCGTGCCGCTGATGCCCGCTCCCAGATCCAAGATAAGGAACTCATAACCAGAGACGAGGGTCGTCAGCTTGTCAAACAGCGCGGCTTGCTGGTTCTGGTCCATCTCGACCATTTCGGGCACGCCGCTGGCGGCCGGCAGGATGTCCAATCCGGGCTCTATGGTCTGCACAACTTCATGGGGCTGGGCGGAGCCGGCCAGCATGTCCTGGAGGTTTTTTTCCGGGGCGAGCCCAAGCAGCACGTCCAGGTTCGCCAATCCAAGGTCGCAATCCATCAGCAGCGAGGGGTGCCCCTGGTCGCGCAGGGAGAATCCCAGGTTGAGGGAAAGGTTGGTCTTGCCCACTCCGCCTTTGCCGCTCATTATGCACAGACTTACCGTGCCGCCTGGATTGATGTTGTCGCTCATTGGCCGTCCTGCGTATCTGGCAGTTGTTTTCCTGTGAAGAGAAAATGCTTTTCACTGGCGCGCACAAGGGTCTCGCGCGAGGCGAGGGCCGCGTCGGCGCTGGGCGCCACCTCCAGGCGGTTGCCCCCAAGCCGCGCAGCTTCGTGCAGCGCCCTGTGCGCGGTGTCGAGCAGTTCGCCCGTGTCGATGCGCGCCAGTCCCCCATAGCCCACAAGGCCGGCGGAGCAGAGCTGGTCTGGACCGAAGCCCTGCCGGATGCGCCTGAGCAGCGCCCCGACGACGCGTTCCGCCGCCACGAGAGGGGTGGCTGTGAGGCATATGGCGATCGTGCGTTCGTCGAACAAGGACGCGTGATCGAAGCAGCGCAGGTGCGTGCGGACAAGATTCAACACGCTTTCCACCCCTGTTTCCGGGCGGATGAAGGCTAAGGCCAGCGGATGTTGGCAACTGCGCGTCCGCTCCATTTCCACCCGCAGAAAACCATGTAGGCTCAAGCCGGAGTCGGCCTCCAGAGGCTCGGCGTGCCAGGCCTCCAGGCCCAGTTCCTCTTTGATGCGCCGCCATTGCTCCCGGTTCATCCCACGCACTGTGCGGCAGAGCCGGAGCCCTGATGGCCCGGATTGGGCGGAATCCCTGCAGTGGGATTCGATTGCGTCAAGCTCGCGGTTCAGGCTGGGGGGGGGCTTGGTGTCAGGCATTGCCGGTCTTCCTTGCCGAATGAGCGCAGAGCAAGGTGGCGCGCAAGAACTCGTCCAGACGGCCGTCCAGCACGGCGTCCACGCCGGAATCCTCCCAGTTGGAGCGGTGGTCTTTGACCAGGCGGTAGGGCTGCAGGGTGTAGGTGCGGATCTGGCTGCCAAAAGCTATGGCGTCTTTGGTGGCGTAATCGGCCTTCTTGCTCGCCTCAAGCTCCTTGATCTCCCGTTCGTACAACCGGGCCTTGAGCACCTTCATGGCGGAGATCTTGTTTTTGAGCTGCGACTTTTCATTTTGGCACTGCACCACGATGCCAGATGGCAAGTGGGTGATGCGAATGGCTGAATTGGTGCGGTTCACATGCTGGCCACCGGGACCGCTGGCGCGGAACACATCGATGCGCAGGTCCTCCTCCCGCACCTCGATTTCGATGTTCGTGTCGATGTCCGGGTACACGTCGATGGAAGCGAAGGCCGTGTGCCTGCGCCCGGAGGAGTCGAAGGGAGATATGCGGATGAGCCTGTGGATTCCAGCCTCGCCTTTGAGAAGCCCATAGGCGTAAGGGCCGCTGATTTGCAGCGTCACGCTCTTTATGCCTGCCTCGTCGCCGTAGAGCCGGTCCAACTCGTCCACCTGGAATCCGCGCGATTCGGCCCAGCGCAGATACATGCGCAGCAGCATTTCAGCCCAATCCTGGGCGTCCACGCCGCCAGCACCGGGGTGGATTTCCAGAATGGCCGGGCTGTTGTCGTCCGGTCCATTCAGTAGAATGGACAGTTCGGTCTCGTCCAGGCGGTTTTGCAGCGCGGAAAGATTCTCGGCCAGGGCTTCAAGCGCGTCCTGGCTCTGGTCTTCCTGGGCCAGTACTAGCCAGTCGTCCACGTCGATTTTGGATTGCCTGAGCGCTGCGTACATGGAAAGCTTGAACTCAAGGGAGCTCTTTTCACGCAGAACCGGGGTCAGCAGCTCCGGCTTGTCCCAGGCGCCGGGCTTTGCAAGCTGCGCCTCGATTTCATTCAGGCGCTCGCGTGACTCAACGGAGTCAAAGACGCCCCCAGAGCGTTTCGTACTGTTCGAGCAAGGCTTGGCCCTGGGTCTTCAAGTCGGCAAATTGCAGCATTTCCCTGTCTTTGTTGCGGCGGCCTAGCGAAGGCCGCTGGTTTGTCCGGGGCGCGGAACCCCCCGAAAAATGAGAACGGCGAACACCGCCATGGCTGCACCCAGCCCCGCCAGCAGCCAGCCGTAGACGTTATGGAAGAGCGTGTTGTCGTTGCGAGGGTGCACAACTCCGGCTGCCGCAAGTTCCGCAAACTGCGGGCCGACTTGGCGCACCCGTCCCAGGGGATCGATGAACGCGGAAATTCCGGTGTTGGTGCTGCGCACCATGTGACGCCCCTGCTCGATGGCCCGTAATGAAGCCAAGCGCAGGTGCTGATGTGGGGCCGATGTGTCACCGAACCAAGCATCGTTGCTGATGTTCACCAGCACGTTCGCCCCCTGCGCAACCCGTTCCTGGGCAAGGTCCGCGAATATGGCTTCGTAGCAGATGAGCACCCCTAGGGCAAGCCCGTTGACCTTGAGGGGATGCTCGTTGCGGCCTGGGACGAAGTCGCCCACGCCGGAAACGAGCTTCTGCAGGGGCAATAAGCCCGCAAGGGGCATGTATTCGCCGAAGGGAACCAAGTGTTCCTTGTCGTACCAGGTCTGACTGGCCTCGCCGGAGGTGAGGAGGAAGGCCCGATTGTAGAGCACGAACGACTGCGGGCCGCTGGTGCGCTCATAGGCTGGCGCGCCGATGAGCAACGCCGCCTTCCCGGTACGCGCGAATGCGGCGGCTGGCTCGCGCATGGGCGTGTCGTCCTGAAAGTAGAACGGCATGGAGGTCTCGGGCCAGACGATGAGCTCCGGAGAGGCGGAAGCGGCTATGTCGCGGCTCAGGCGCACGTACTTCCGCACCGTGTCCATCTGGTAGGCCGGATCCCACTTGATGCTCTGGTCGATGTTGCCCTGGACCACCGCAACGGTGTGCGCTGGTGTGGTCTCGGCATCGTTGTCCATGCGCTGCCAGCCGAACGCCAGTAGCGCAATCGTCAGGGCGGTGGACAGGGCAAGACACGCTTTGGCTCGAACGCCGAGCACTGCTCCAGCGGCGATTGCGGCAAGCACGCCGGAAACGCCATAGGCGCCCATCACCGAGGCCGCCTGCACAACAATGGTCCACGGCGCGAAGGCGGAAGCAAGGGTCAGCCAGGAAAAACCGGAGAGCAGCGTTGCCTGGGCCAGCTCCATGCTTGTCCAGGCAAGGCCCAGAAACACCATCGCCAGGAGCGGGGAAAGCCGGTTGGACAGGCACGCGGCCACTCCGAAGAGACCGTGGTAGCAGCCCATGGCCATCGCCAGCAGCACCGGCACCGGCAGAGCCAGAATCCAGTTCACCTCGCCATAGTGCATCACCGGCCAGTACACCCAGTACAGGCAGGCGATGCTCGCCACAGAACCGATGCGCCAGCACAGCGCAAAGGCCTGGCGGGACGTCTGGGCCGCACGTCCGAAGGTGGACAGCGCAGCGGGCAGGACCAGAGCGAGCAAGGGAAAATGCCAAGCCGGGTTGGCATAGCCGAAGAAGGCGCCCAAACCTGCGGCAAGAGGCCAGAGGACAGGAGAGGCGATCACGGCTCCAGACCTATTCCGCACGAAGCACCCGCAGGGTTTCGATGTGCTTGGCATCGGCCTCGTGCACCTGGAAACGCCATTCGCCAAGGTCGAAGCTTTCGCCCACAGCCGGTATGCGTCCGGCCAATTCGCTGATATGGCCGCCGATGCTTTCCACAAGTTCGGAGTTGAGCTCCAGGCCGAAACGCTCGTTGATTTCATCGAGCGAAACGCGGCCGGAGACGATCTGGCTGCCATCGGGCAGCTCTTGCACGTCCTCCGGGCGCAGGGAATCGTATTCGTCCCCGATTTCGCCGACGATCTGTTCCAGCACGTCTTCCATCGTCACCAGCCCGGCTGTGCCGCCATATTCGTCCAGTGCCACGGCCAGGTGTATCTTGCGGGATTGCATGTCGTGCAGCAGGCTCTTGAGGTTCGTGGTCTCTGGAACAAAGTGCACCGGCCGCATGATGCCCGTCACAAGGGGCTGGTCCGCAGACGGCTGGAGCAAGGGGCCGAGGATGTCCTTGGCATGGACCACGCCGACCATGTGGTCGCGGTTGTCGCGATAGATGGGGATGCGGGAATGTCCGTGCTGGATGATCAGCTCGGCGACCTCGGCGAGGGGGCTGTCCTGCTCGGCGCAGATGATGTCCGGCCTGGGGATCATGATTTCGCTGACGTGCCTGTCCTCAAGGTCGATGACGTTCTGTAGAACGCGCACATCGTCGCTCTTGATCTCTCCTTCGGCCACCGCATCCTTGAACATTTCGTCCAGTGGGGAATCGGCTTTTCGGAAAAGGTTGCGGATGGCCGAAAGTATTGTACCGTTTGACCCTTCGTCCAAGACTGTGGCTCCTCATGCGGGCGACGGACCGAGCCGCCCTGGTGTTGTGTCGCGGGGTTCTGTCCCGCAAATGTAAAAAATAGGTCGTCAAGGCAGCAATGTCAATGATGCCGGGACGCTCGACTCCCGGGGCCGAGCAGCCCCCCCTTGCGCAGAAATATCTCCAGGCAGGCCACGGCGGCGGGCGTCACTCCCGATATGCGTCCAGCCTGCCCTAGGGTCGCTGGCCGTGCGCGTTGGAGTTTCTCGACCACTTCGCGCGTCAGGCCCACCACTTCAGCATACTCCATGCCCTGCGGCAGGGGCGTGTCTTCCAGGTCACGACTGCGCGACACGCGCTGCGCCTCCAATTCCAGATAGCTTTGGTACCGTATGCGCGTTTCGGCTTCCGCGAGAATTTCAGGGTCTTCGTCCGCGATCATGGGAAGGAAGGGGGCCAGATTATGGATGGCAAGCTGTGGCTGGCGCAGCAGGGCCGAAAGCGGCGCCGCCTTGCCAGGAACGGCTGCGCCGATGTTGCCCAGAATTTCGCGCGTGGGGGCGTCCGGGCGGATATGCACGGAGTCGAAGGCGAGAAGGAGGGCTTCAAGACGCCGCCGCTTTTCGACAAAGCGGTTCCATCGGGCATCCTCCACTAGGCCGAGGTCACGTCCCAGCGGCGTCAGCCGGGCATCGGCGTTGCCCTCGCGCAGCAACAGCCGGTATTCCGCGCGCGAAGTGAACATGCGATAGGGTTCGTTGGTGCCGCGCGTCACCAGGTCGTCCACAAGGACAGCCATATAGGCTTGGTCACGCCGCAGCAGGAAGGGGGGGAGGTTGGTTTGCGCGCAGAATATGTTGAGCGCCGCCCAGAGGCCTTGTGCCGCGGCCTCCTCATAGCCGCTTGTGCCGTTGATTTGCCCGGCAAGATACAAGCCCGGAACCGGCTTTGACTCCAGAGTCGGAAGCAGTTGCGTTGGGTGGGCGAAGTCGTACTCGATTCCGTAACCAGGCCGGACGATGACGGCGTTTTCAAGCCCCGGAATAGTCTTGAGCATGGCCTTTTGCACGTCAAGCGGCAGGCTGGTGGATATCCCGTTGGGATACACTTCCGGGTGGTCCAGGCCCTCTGGTTCGATGAAGACATGGTGCCGCTCCTTGTCCGGAAAGCGGGCCACCTTGTCCTCCACGGAGGGGCAATAGCGCGCCCCAACGCCCTGTATGATCCCGGAGAACAGGGGGGAGCGGTCGAAGCCCGCGCGAATGACCGCATGGGTAGCCTCGTTGGTGTGCGTCAGGTGGCAGGGCACCTGGCGCAGTGGCACGGAGGAGTTCAGGAAGCTGAAGGGCGTCGGCGGATCGTCGCCGGGTTGCTCTTCCATGGAGGAAAAGTCGATGCTCGATTTGAGCAACCGGGCGGGGGTGCCGGTCTTGAGCCGCCCCAGTTCGAAGCCGAGGGCGCGAAGCGAGCCGGACAAGCCGTTGGCTGGAGCGTCGCCCAGCCTGCCGCCGGGGAAATGCGTCATGCCGATGTGGATGAGTCCGCCGAGGAAGGTGCCGGTGGTGAGCAGGACCGCGCGTGAAGAAAAACACTGGCCCATGAGGGTGCGCACGCCGCTGGCCTGGCCGCCTTTTGTCAGCACCTCAACGGCCATGTCTTCGATGATCCAGATTCCGGGTTGGGCGAAGAGGTCGTTCTGGACCACCCGCATGTATGCGGCCCTGTCAATCTGCGCCCTTGTGGCACGTACGGCAGGGCCCTTGCTTGTGTTGAGCTGACGGAATTGGATGCCCGCGGCATCGGCCCACAGCCCCATGCGGCCGCCAAGGGCGTCGATTTCCCGCACCATGTGCCCCTTGGCTAGCCCGCCGATGGCCGGGTTGCACGACAGATGCCCGATGCGGTCGGCGTTGCTGGTCAAGAGCAGAGTGGCGAGCCCGAGTCTGGCTGCGGCGCTGGCGGCCTCGCACCCGGCGTGTCCGGCGCCCACGATTGCAAGGTCAAAGACCTCCGGCAGGGCGCGAGAGGTGTGCATGGGCAGCGGTCTCCTAGATGTCTGCGAGGACGGCCGCCATGACTTTGGCGTCCTTCAACGTGCACGAGATCGACGAGCGCTCATTGGGCTGGTGCGCGTTGTGCATCAGCGTGGACCACACGGCGGCTTTGTGCCCGGCGCGACGCAGATACGCGGCCACCGTGCCGCCGCCTATGCCCTGCATCCTGGGATTGTTGTCGTAGACCGACCGCACTGCGGCAACGAGCTTGCGCACGATCTCGCTTTCCGCCGGGGTTGGCGGGGCCGCCTGTTCGCGCTGCACGAATTCGTAGCCGATGCGCACGCCGTGCTCACGTTCGACGCCGATGCCGATTTCCCGAATGGCGGCCATGATGTCGTCAAGGTCGTATCCGGGCATGACGCGGCAGTCGAGGTAGAACACGTCCCGGCCAGGGATGGTGTTCACGTTTTCCACGTTGGCCTCTTTCTTGGTGGGCTGGAACGTGGAATGGTCCGGATCGAAAAGAGGGTCTTTGCGGTCAAAGCGCTGGTGAAGGCTTGGAACGCGGGTGATGAAGGCTGCGGCCGCAAGCAGCGAATTCACTCCGGCGGAAGGCGTCGAGGCGTGGCATTGCTTGCCCTCCACCACGACTTTGAGCCACAACATGCTTTTTTCAGCAATCTCGATCATTTCCGATCCCGGCTCTCCGAAGTCCGGCACGAGAAAGAGGTCGTCGGGGCCGAAAAGATCGGGGTGATGTTTCACCACATGGTCCAGCCCGTACTTGCTGCCGGTTTCCTCGTCCGCCACAAGCAGCACGCCGTAGTTGATTTCCGGAGTGAGCTTGAGATCAAGCAGGGCCTTGGCCACGACCAGGGAACTGACGATGCCCTGGTGATTGTCCTCCACGCCGCGGCCGACGATGATGTCGCCATCGACCTTGAGCGAATACGGATCGCTGTCCCAAAGGGCCAGGTCACCGGGAGGCACGATGTCGGTGTGGGAGATGACCCAGAAGGTCTTGGCGCTGTTGCGGCCGGGGACGACAGCGGCGATGCTGGGCCGGTAGCCGCAAGGCACGGCAGGGTCCGGGGCGCGCAACTCCCGCACCTGGGCGAACCCCATGTCGGCGAGAAACGGCTTGAGAAATTCCGTTTTGTCCTTCTCGCCAGGGCCGCCGTTCATGGGGCCGAGGGCGGGAATGGCCACCAGGGAGCGCTGCAGGTCGATGACGAACTGGGCCGAGGCGTCGATGTGCCGTTGGATTGCGGCAAGCATGGGGGCTCCATGTCGCGGCGGCGGGGCGTCGCTGGGTTGCTGAAACAGAAAAAAGGCGGGGTCGCCCCCGCCTTCTCGGAACCGGTCGGGCTAGCGGCCCCTGGCGGCGCGCTTGGACGCCTTCAGCGGGTTGATCTTGGTCTTGCCTTCCTTGTCAACGGTGGCCTTGACGTGGGTGGCGAAGTTGCAGATGCCGTGGCTCCACTTCTTTGCAGGGTCAGCGTAGGTCGGGCAGTAGTTGGCGCCCTCAAAGGGGACAACGCGCTCGCAGCCGGTGCAGTTCTCCACCACGGGGGAGAGGATGAAGCCCTTGAAGGACAGCCCCTCAGGGGTCATTTGTGCGCCGTCAAGGGCGCCGATCTTTTTCTTGTCATCAGCCATGGGAAGTTCCTCCTTGTCTGGCAGGGTGCGACCGCCAGATGTCATCAAAAATAGAGACGGGTTCTTTATGATGCGGCCCGGTGGTTGTCAAGCCCATGCCCACCGCATCGGCGGACGAATCTAGTTCATGCCGCCGATGGCCCTGATGAGCACGTTGGTGACCTTTTCCGCATTCTGGCGGAAAATGGCCAGAATGTCGTCCCAGGTCACTGGCGGCTCGTCGGTTTTCCAGCAGTCGTAGTCCGTGCTCATGGCGATGGAGGCGTATGGGATGGCGGCCTCGTTTGCGAGGATGCATTCCGGGGCGATGCTCATGTTGATCACGTCCGCGCCCCAGAGGCGGAACATGTTCGACTCGGCGCGGGTGGAGAAGCGGGGGCCTTCGATGGTGACCACCGTGCCGCGCTCGTGGTGGCGGATGCCGAGATCTTTGCAGGCCTTGACGAGCAGGCCGCGAAGACCGTTGTGGAAGGGCTCCGCCATGGGGGTATGCACGGGGGAGTGTGGTTGGAAGCCCTCGTGGAACGATATGGGGCGGTGCCGCGTGAAGTCGATGAACTGGTCCAGCACCACGAGATCCCCGCGCCGGATGTCCTCGCGCAGGGAACCGACGGCGGTGGTGGAGAGGATGCCCGTGCAGCCGAGCTGGCGCAGAGCGCTGATGACCGCGCGATAGTTCACTTGGGTCGGGGGAACGGTGTGCTCGCGGCCATGCCGGGCTACGAGACAGACCGTGTGCCCGCCCATGGAGCCCACGCGAATGGGCGAGGGCAAGTCGCCGTAGGGCGTGGACACACGCTCGTCGGTTGGGGACTGGAGAATGTCAGGGTTGTCGAGGCCGCTGCCGCCGATGATGCCGATGATGCTCATGGAACGCGGCCTTCTACAGCTTCAGCAGGTACTCGTGGGGGATGCCCTCGAGTTTGCTGTGGCCGTCGAGGAACCCCAGCTCGATGAGGAAGCCGATGCCCGCCACGGAACCGCCCGCGTTGCGCACAAGCTGTATCATGCCGTTGGTGGTGCCGCCGGTGGCGAGCAGGTCGTCGATGATGAGGACATTGTCACCGGGCTTGACGGCATCGACGTGCATTTGCAGACTGTCCGTTCCATACTCAAGCTCGTAGGTGACCTCGGCAGTTTTGTATGGCAGCTTGCCTGGCTTGCGCACGGGTATGAAGCCGATGTTCATCTTATAGGCAAGCGGTGCGCCGAACAGGAAACCCCGGGCCTCGGCTGCGACGATTTTGTTTGCCCCGCAGTCCTGATACCGCTCCGCAAGCGCGTCGATGGCGTAGCGGAAGGCATTGGGGTCGGCCAAAAGCGGGGTGATGTCGAAGAAGGTGATGCCAGGCTTGAAGTCAAGGACGTCTCGGATGTATTCGCGCAGATTCACGTGGGCTGCTCCTTCTCAACGATGTTGCCAGCTTGTAATGATTTCGCAAACAGGTTGTCAACCCGCTGCGCTGTTGCTAGGGTTCAGCATGAGCAGCCACGAGCAGCCTCAACCGTTTGCCCCGGCCAAACGGAGCCTGGGGCAAAATTTTCTTGTCGATCCTAACGTCTCCAGAAAGATCGTCGAGGCCCTGGACCTGGCTCCGGGCGACAACGTCCTTGAAATCGGCCCCGGGCGCGGTGCGCTGACGGAGCATATTCTTGCGCGAACCCCAGGTCGCTATGTGGCCCTTGAAAAGGACGAGGCCTTGGCCAGCGAGCTTGAACGCCGTAATCCCTTGGCCGAAGTGGTGCGCGGCGATGCCATGCGCTTCGACTGGGCCAGCCTTGCAAGCGGCGAGCGGTGGAAGATTGTGGGAAACTTGCCGTACAACATCGCCTCCCCGTTAATTTGGGACATCGTCAGCCGGTCCGAATTTTCACAGGCCGTTTTCATGGTTCAACTGGAGGCTGGGCAGCGTGTAGCGGCTGGCCCAGGGGGCAAGACGTATGGGGCTCTTTCCGCCTTTGTGCAAAATTTTGCCACGGTCGAATTCCTGTTCAAGGTCCCTCCACAGGTTTTTCGTCCGCAGCCAAAAGTAACTTCCGCCGTGTTGCGTTTTTTTTTACGGACACCCCGCCCCACAGGCGAAGAGGTCTCCCGCTTGGCGGCCACATTGCGCCTATGCTTTCAACAGCGGCGCAAACAGCTAGGTACTATACTGAAATCAAAGGGGATTCCCGATTACGTAGGAGTGCTTCGTGCGCTCGATATAGACCAAATGCAGCGCCCGGAGACGCTAGCGCCAGAACGGTTTCTGAGCATGGCAAAACTCCTGCCGATCGATTTTCTTGCTTGACTTGGCTTTTGCTTTGGTGTTTATCCAGGTCCAGTTGCGTATTGAGGCCGGATATGGGTTTGTCAGCCTTGATGCGAAACGTGGCGAACGGACAAATGGTGATTGACCGCTGGGCTTCGCCACTATGTACTGCAATTCCAATGGATTTTATGTCTGACTCGGAAAGGTCCGGGCCGCAAACAGAGACCACCAATTTGAGGAGGAAGGACACATGACGAAGGCTGAGCTGGTTGTCAAAATTTCTGAAAAGGCCAATTTGACCAAGGCCAACGCCGAGCGCGCCCTGAATGCTTTTGTTGGCGCCGTCGAGGACATCCTCGTGAAAGAGGGCAAGCTGACCTTGACCGGTTTCGGCACCTTCCAGGTGGAGAAGCGCAAGGCGCGCGTGGGCCGCAATCCCCGTACCGGCAAGGAAATCAAGATCCCCGCCACTCAGGTCGTCAAGTTCCGTCCGGGCAAGCTTCTCAAAGACGCCGTAAAGTAATCCTGGAGGCCTCTTATGCTTCATGGTGAGACTGTGCACAGCCCACTGCCCCAGGATCTTCCCTGGTGGCAGGCTGATCACGCGGTGTTCTTCGGCGTGCTCTACATCGTGCTGTTCGTCATCAGCTCTGGGATGGGCTACTGCATCCTGAAGTCCTGGTTTGACAGCCGCGGCGGGCACCACTCCGCTCATTAGCCCTGAGCAATCGAGCCATTTGCGTTACCGGCAGGCCCCTTCGGTCATTCACCGATGGGGCCTGTTTTATTCGGGCTGCGTTTTCTCTTGCTATCCGCTATGGAATGGGGTACATGCCCTTTCTTCATTCTGATTTTTGTTCGGGGAGGTGATTTCTTTGCCCGGTATTTTGTTGGATGACAGTGACAACTTTGAGATCGCGCTGCGCCGCTTCAAGAAGCAGGTCGAAAAGGCCGGCGTCCTCTCCGAACTCAAGAAGCGTCAGCACTACGAGAAGCCCAGCGTCCAGGAAAAGAAGAAGAAGGCCGCTGCCAAAAAGCGCCTTATCAAAAAGATGCGCAAGTCCAGGAACGACGGATGAGTACCCTTCAGGGACGCATCGATTCGGAGTATGTCCTTGCCTACAAGGCCAAGGATTCGGTTCGGCTGGCTGTCTTGAGGCATCTCAAGACAGCCGCCAAGAACCTTTCCGTAGAGGTCTTGCGCCCCCTCACCGATGACGACTATCTCGGAATCATTTCCCGCCAGATAAAGCAGCGCCGCGAGTCGCTGGAGCAGTATCAGAAGCATGGGCGTCCGGAACTCGCCGCTGTTGAGTCGGCAGAACTGGAAGTCTTGCTCGGGTACATGCCGACAGCGCTTACCGATGACGAACTCGCCGAAGCCATAGATCGTCTTGCCGTTGAAACGGGCTCCCAGGGGCCCAAGGACATGGGGAAGGTCATGGCGGCCTTGGCGCTGGCGTACAAGGGCCGCTACGATGGCCGGAAGGCCAGCGAGGCCGTGCGCGCCCGACTCAGTTCCTGACCGGCGGCCTTCATGGAACCGAGAACCCTGCATTTGCTGGAGTTCCCGAAGGTCTTGAAAGAGCTTTCGGGGTTCGCCGTCTCCGAGCCTGGAGCCCTCGCCTGTCTTGGACTTCATCCCATGTCGACCGTCCAGGCGGTGCGAAGCGAACTTGCCCTGCTTGATCAAGCTTTGCGTTGGGTGCGCGAGTCGGGATTCCGTCTGACCCCGTTTCCGAATTTTGCCCCCTTTTTTCCGGAACTCGACGTTTCGCACCGGGTGCTGGACCTTGACGCCTTGTTCGCCTTGGCCCTTACCTTGGATCAGGCGCGCAACGCCCGCGATTTGCTGTCCCCATTCGCCGAAAGGGGCTGGGACGAACTCGTCGAGCTGGTTTCGGGCGCACCTTGGCCCGCGGCCACTTCATCCGCTCTCAAGCGCTGCCTGGATCAGGACGGGCGCCTCAAGGACGAAAGTTCTCCGGGGTTGTTTTCCGTGCGCCAGGAAATACGCGGAATCCACCAGCGCTGCTCCAAGCGCGTGAAGGATTTCGTGCTGGCCGAGAACATTTCGCAGTATCTGCAGGACGACTACATCACCATTTCGTCTGATCGCTACGTGCTGCCCCTCAAGGTAAACTTTAAGAACCGATTCCCCGGCATCATCCACGACTATTCGCAGACTGGCGAAACCTGCTATTTCGAACCCATGTTCCTGGTCGAGGTGAACAACACCCTGCAGGAGCTGAAGCAGGAAGAGCGGGCTGAAGAACGCAAGGTCTTGGAGTATGTGACCGGGCTTGTCCGTCAGGAGCGTCCTGGCGTTGTCGCCAGCTACGACAGCCTTGTGCGCTTGGATGTGCTCATGGCCAAGGCCCGGCTCGCCGAAGCCACCAACGCCCGCGCCTTGGACATCGGGGACGATTGTCCCGCGCGCCTGCTGAACGCCCGGCATCCGCTTCTGGCCCTGCACAACCCGGACACGCAACCGCTGGACATCAAGCTTCGGGAAGGGCAGCTTGCGCTTGTGGTCAGCGGCGGCAACGCTGGCGGCAAGACCGTGTGCCTCAAGACCGTCGGTCTCATCGCCCTCATGGCCTTTTCCGGTCTTCCCGTGCCCGTGGCCGAGGGATCCTCGCTCCGCCTGTGGACCAGCGTTTTTGTGGTGCTGGGGGACGAGCAGAGCCTTGAGGAGCACGTGAGCACGTTCACTGCGCAGATTCAGTACATCTCGCGCGTGTGGGATCGTGTGGACGATCGCACCCTTTTCCTGCTCGACGAGTTCGGTGCGGGCACCGACCCGACGCAGGGCGCGGCGCTGGCCCAGGCGGTCATCGATGCCTTGCTGGACCGCGGAGTTACCAGCTTTGCGGCCACGCACTTCCCGGCCTTGAAGGCGTATGCCTTGGCGACCGAACGGGTGCGTGCGGCCAGCGTGTTGTTCGACCCCGCAACCAAACGTCCGCTGTTCCGTCTCGCTTATGATCAGGTGGGCGCAAGCATCGCCCTCGATGTCGCCCGTGAGCATGGATTGCCTCGGACCATTCTTTCCCGCGCCGAACAGTATCTGCTGCTTGACGGCTCCGACACCAGCGCCGTGCTGGACCGTTTGAACGCTCTCGCCGTGAAGCGTGAGCGCGAGAACGAGGCTCTGGAACAGGAGCGCGCCGCCTTTAAGAAGAAACGTGAAGGCTTGGAGGCCCGCTTCGAGAGGGAGCGCGCCAAGCTGTTGACAGAGGTGCGCGCCATGGCCCAGGGGGTTTTGCGCGAATGGAAGAGCGAGCGCATCGGCCGCAAGCAGGCCCTCAAAAAGCTGGCTGATGTGCGTGAGCGCCTGGAACCTGCCGCGCGCGATGACGAGACATCCCCCTCATCCAGCCTGCAGTGGGAGGACATTGTCCCTGGCGGACGCGTCAGCTATAAGGCCTGGAGCAAATCCGGCGCGGTTGTCGAGAAGGATGAGCGCAAACGCCAAGTCAAGGTGGATTTTTCCGGTGTGGCCATGTGGGTGGCCTTTTCGGAATTGAGCCTGGATGCACAGCCATCTCAACAGGTGAGGAAGCCCGCTGGCGGCGTTGCCGCGGACCTTGGCTTCACGCCGCGCATCGACTTGCGCGGGCAGCGCGCCGACGAGGCGCTTGCGGCCCTGGCGCAATTTCTCGATGCTTCGCTTCTGCGCGGCGCCCGCGGAGTGGAGATTGTGCATGGCCGAGGCACCGGCGCCTTGCGCAAGGAGATCCACGCCTATTTGCGCACCGCACCCGGAGTTGCGTCCTACACCTTGGCCAACGAGGATCGTGGCGGCGACGGCATGACCGAGGTGGCGCTCAAGTAGCGCCGGAGGTTCCGGAGTCATGGACAGGCAGGTCATTCAGGCCATCAAGCAGCGGATCAACATTGCGGAGATGGTCCGGCGCTACGTGTCCCTCCGCCCAGCGGGCGGACGGCTCATGGGCTTGTGCCCCTTTCACCAGGAGAAGACCCCTTCCTTCAGCGTCAACGAAGCGGAAGGCTTCTTCTACTGCTTCGGCTGCCAGGCCGGTGGCGATGTGCTGGATTTCTACCAGCGCGTCAATGGCTTGGAATTCAAGGACGCCCTGGAGCACTTGGCGCAAGAGGCCGGGATCGAGCTCAAGGCTTTTGCGCCCGATCCGGCATATGACGAGCGGCAAAAAATGAAGCGGCTGTGCCACGAAATGCATGAGGCCGCGCAGGAGTATTATCGCCGGAATCTCGGCTTGGCCGTGGGGGATGTGGCGCGTGGCTACCTGGCCCGGCGCGGAGCGGCGGAAGAGGCGATTGCCGCCTTCGGCCTGGGCGCCAGCCCGGACGACTGGCAGGGACTGTCGGTTTTTTTGCGGTCGCGCGGCTTTGCGCCACAGGATGCGGTCATGGCCGGACTTTTGTCCCAGAACGAGCGGGGACGGGTTTACGACCGCTTCAGAGGCAGGCTTATTTTTCCGATACAGAATTTATCGGGTCAGGTTATTGCCTTTGGCGGCAGAATACTTACAGAGGGTGAACCCAAGTATCTGAACAGCAGCGACACGCCCATCTACAAGAAAGGGGAACATCTCTACGGTCTCTTCCAGGCCCGCCAGGCCATGACCCGCAGCAAGCGGGCGATACTCACGGAAGGGTACATGGATGTGCTGTCGCTGCACCAGTTCGGCTACACGGATTCCTGCGGAGTTCTCGGCACCGCGCTCACCATGGATCAGGTGAAGCGTCTGGCCGGGTTTTGTTCGCGCATGGAGCTGATCTTTGACGGGGACGCGGCGGGTCGCAAGGCGGCTTTGCGCAGCGCGGAGATGATTCTGCAGTACGGGACCAAGTGCGGCGTGGTGCTTATGCCCGATGGCGAGGATGTGGACAGCCTGCTCCAGAAGCTTGGACAGCCGGGCCTCGACGCTTGCCTCAAGAATGCCGTGGACGGTCTGGAGTATTGCACTTCCGTGGTGCGTGAAACCCTTTCGCCAAGAGAAATTGTGGCCTGGGCCAATGGGTTTTTGGCGCATCTGGCCGATAATTCCTTGCGCCCGTTCTACATACCGAGACTGGCGGAAGGCCTGGGCATTGCCGAGGCGGATTTGCGCCGTTTCGGTGCCGGGCAGGGGCGGCAAGGCGGGGGCGGCGGTTTCGCGCCGAACCGGTCGCGAACCGATGCGATGCCGTCGCCCAAGGCCCCGGCGGTCGGCCGCGAGGAACGGGACGACCGCTATTTCCTGCGCTTCGCCATCCAGTATCCGGAGTATGTCCCGGAATTGGTGAAGCGCGGGTTCGAGCGCCTGCTCACCACGGATTTTGGCCGTGCTCTGTGGGAGAAGCTCGTGGCGGCCCAGGGAACCGATGTTGTGCCGACCCTTGACCTTGAGGAAAAAAGCTTCTGGGCCGACACGCGCTCGAGGGAAAAGCCCGAGGGTGAGGCTTTGGCCGAGGAGTGGACGCACGTTTGCCAACGCATTGCGTTTGCGGATGTGCGGAACACGCGAGAGCAGTTGATGGAAGACATACGCCGGGCCAGCCAGTCCGGTGACCCGGACGAAGTGAAACGACTCATGGCCGCGCTTACGGATCTCAATGCCCCCAGCAGGGAGGAAGAATGAATAATTTGAAAGAAATCCAGCAAATCAAGCTCCTTATCGCCAAGGGCAAGAAAAACGGATTTCTGACTTTCGAGGAAGTGGGCAAAACGCTCCCCACGGAGATGAACACGCCCGATCAGCTTGAAGAGGTGATGAGCATCTTTGACCAGATGAACATCGTCATCGTGGATTCTGAGGAAAATGGGAAAAAGCTGACCTCAGAAACTGCGGATACCGACGAGGAGCTTGATCTGGCGCCATCCGACGGCGACGATGCCGCCGACTATTCCTCTCGTTCCACCGACCCCGTGCGCATGTACCTGCGCGAAATGGGCGCCGTGCCCCTGCTGGACCGCGAAGGCGAGGTGGTCATCGCCAAGAAGATCGAGAACGGCGAGTTGGACGTGCTGTACGCCTTGGTGGAGGTGCCCGTTGCCGTGGAGGAACTCGTCCAGGTGGGCGAGGACCTCAAGAACACCCGCATCAAGCTTAAGGATGTGGTCAAGACCATTGAGGAGGACGACCCCACAGAGGATGAAATGAACCAGCGCCAGCGGGTCATCTTCTTGCTCGACGAGGTCAAGGTCCTCTACAAGAAGAAGCGCAAGATATACGACAAGCTCGACGCCTGCGCCCAGCTCGACCGCCGCGTCACCGCCGTGCAGAACGACATCCTCTCGTACAAGGAGGAAATCGTCACCAGGCTGCGCGACATCAAGATCGAAAAGACCCTTGTCGACCGCATCATAGAGACCGTGTCCGACTATGTGCGCCAAATGCACAACTGCCAACGCGACCTTTCGGCCTATGTGCTTTCTGTGGGCAAAAGCCGCGACGAGATCGTGCGCATCTTCAAGGCCGTTGACGACCGGGAGATGAACCCCGTGAACGCTTCGGACGCGCTCGGCATGACCGTGGATGAGTTCTTTTCCTTCAAGGAGATGCTTTCGGGCAAGATGGAGATCATCACCCGGCTGCAGGACAAGTGCTGCCACAATGTGGACGACTTGGAAGAGGTCCTCTGGCGCATCAAGCGCGGCAACCTGGCCGCCATGCGCGCCAAGCAGGAGCTCATCCGCGCCAACCTGCGCCTTGTGGTGTCCATCGCCAAGAAGTACACCAACCGCGGCCTGCAGTTCCTGGACCTCATCCAGGAGGGCAACATCGGCCTCATGAAGGCCGTGGACAAGTTCGAGTACCAGCGGGGCTACAAGTTCAGCACCTACGCCACCTGGTGGATCCGGCAGGCCATCACCCGCGCCATAGCCGACCAGGCGAGGACCATCCGCATCCCCGTGCACATGATCGAGACCATCAACAAGCTCATCCGCACCAGCCGCTACCTGGTCCAGGAGCTTGGCCGCGACCCCTCGCCGGAAGAGATCGCCGAGCGCATGGACTATCCCGTGGAGAAGGTCAAGAAGGTGCTCAAGATCGCCAAGGAGCCCATCAGCCTCGAAACGCCCATCGGCGACGAAGAGGATTCGAACCTTGGCGATTTCATCGAGGACAAGAAGGCCACCGCCCCGGCCGAGGAGGTGGTGAGCACCAAGCTTTCCGAGCAGATCGCCAAGGTGCTGGCCGACCTGACCCCCCGCGAGGAGCAGGTGCTGCGCAAGCGCTTCGGCATCGGGGAGAAAAGCGACCACACCCTTGAAGAGGTTGGCAAGCTCTTCAATGTCACCCGCGAGCGCATCCGCCAGATCGAGGCCAAGGCCCTGCGCAAACTGCGCCACCCGGTGCGCAGCAGCGTGCTTCGGTCCTACTTCGAAAGCTAGGCCGCCATATTCCGGGCGGGGAGGGCGGACACAACGCTTTCCCCGCCTTTTTCGTTTCAGGAGGCGTGGTGTCGAACCTTCTGGCCTTGACATTCTTCAGCCTGCCCACGCTGGCTTTTGCCCTCGACTTGCTGCTTGGCGATCCGCACAGGCTGCCACACCCCGTGCGGGGCTTGGGATGGGGGCTGGACCGCCTGGAGCCCCTCGCGCGACGGTGCGGACTGCCTCTGCGGTTCGCCGGAGCCTTGTGCGTCGGGCTCATGGCCGGGGGGGCATATGCCGCTGTGGACTTCCTGTGCGACATCCACTTCTTCGGCGTTCTTCTCCTGGCGTATTTCTCATATGCCGGGCTTGCTCTTGGCGAGCTTGTGGACAGCGGGCGTGAGGCGCTTGAGCTTGTGGAGGATGACGGGCGGCTCGACGATGCGCGGCTGGCGGTAGGGATGCTGGTGAGCCGGGACACAACGACCATGCAGGCCCCGGAACTGCGCAAGACCCTGGCCGAAACCGTTTCTGAAAACTTTTGCGACGCCTTCGTTGCGCCCCTGTTCTACCTTGTGCTGGGCGGACCTGCCCTCATGTGGGCGTACAAGGCGGTCAGCACCATGGATTCCATGTGGGGCTACCGCACGGAGCGTTTCAACCAACTGGGCTGGGCGGCGGCCCGAGCTGACGATGTTCTGGCGTACCTGCCTGCGCGAGTATCGGCTGTGCTTCTTGTGGGGAGTGGGGCAATTTTGCGTCTGCCCTGGCGCGAGGCCATGGCCCATGTTCGGGCGGAAGCCGCGCGCATGGAGAGCCCCAACGCTGGCTGGCCCATGGCGACATGCGCCTGGCTCCTCGGGGGTGGCATGGGGGGGGCGACGCGGTACTTCGGAGAGATCAAAAACAAGCCGATCCTGGGCCCGCAAGGTGCTCCATGGACTCTAGAAAAACTCAAACAATTATTTAGACTCGTTCTCTTGTCTGGGTTTGCTGGCGTCGTGTTGTTGCAGCTGTGCAAGGTCGTTGTCGTGCGGCATCTGCCATGGCTTTGGCTGTAGCACCGGTCGCGCATCAAAAGAGCAGAGCTGTTTCACAAGAGTTTCACATGTACAGGCGGGCCGCAGCGGCAGCAGCAGGGCACAAAAAAAGGCCGACTGGGCTCAGCGTCCAGTCGGCCTTTTGTCGTTTTAGGAGCGTTAGCCCAGTTCGACGTTGCGGTCGTAAGCCTCGCGCACGGCGTCCACGATGACGCCGCGCATGGCCATGCGGTCGAAGTGCATGGTGGCGCGGATGGTGGACCCGGCCGGGCTGGTGACCATCTCGCGCAGTTCGGCCAAGTGCATCCCGCCTTCTTCGGCCAGCTTGGCCGATCCGCTGAAGAGCGCCTTGACGATGTCCGTGGCCTGTGCGCGGGGCAGGCCCAGGTTTACCCCGGCCTCCACAATGGCGTCCATGACATAGAACACGTACGCCGGCCCGCAACCCGCCACGCTGGTGAAGGCGTCGAAGAGTTTCTCGGGCAGTTCGTGCACCTGGCCCAAAGGTTTGTGCATGGCCCGGATGAAATCTCGGCGCTCTGCATCGAGGCTTGCGTCATCAAAGCACAGGGCGAATACCCCTGCGCCCACCAGGGCCGGGGTGTTGGGCATGATGCGCACCACAGGACAGCGTCCCCCGCAAAGCTCCTGCAGGCGAGCCATGGTGATCCCGGCCGCGATGGACAGCAGGCAGTGCCCGGGGGAGAGCTCCGGAGCGATGTCTTCAAGCGCGGCCGGGAGGTGTTGCGGCTTTACGGCCAGCAGCACGTAACGGCAGTGCTTCACCAGGGTTTTGGGCGAGGGTTCGGCCGTAAGCCCGACCTCGCGGCCCAGCTTTTCAAGCTTGGCCGAGTCCAGGTCGTAGCCATGCACCTGTATGCCCTGTGCGGCCAACCCTTTGATGATGGCCGTGCCCATGTTCCCGACGCCGATGAAGCCGACGCGATTGTTCATTGCCCTTATTCCCCCACGATCTCCAGGGAGCTGAAAAAGTAGGACATTTCGACCTTGGCGGTGTCCGGTCCGTCTGAGCCGTGGCAGGCGTTGGCCTCGATGCTCTTGCCGAACTTCTTGCGGATGGTGCCTTCGGCGGCCTTGGCGGGGTCGGTGGCGCCCATGAGTTCGCGGTAGCGGATAATGGCGTTATCGCCTTCAAGGCAGGACACCACCACCGGTCCGGAAATCATGTATTCCACGAGATCCTTGAAAAAGGGGCGCTCCTTGTGCACGGCGTAGAAGCCCTCGGCCTGGGGGCGGGTGAGCCGGATCATCTTCATGGCCTTAACGGTGAGGCCCGCATCGAGGATCATCTGGATGATGGCGCCGGTCTGTTTTGCGGCGACGGCATCGGGTTTGATGATGGAGAAGGTGCGCTCGGTCGTCATGTGGTGTCCTCCGGTGAATGGTGTATGCGGCGCATGGGCCGCTTGTGTTCGCGTGCAGGGAAATGCACCGCAAACGCGGCGCAAGTCAAGGGCTTTGGCGGTCCGGAAGGGGGCTGCGGATGGGCGAAGACAAAAGCGAAAGCTAGAAGTGCAACTGCTCGTCCTTGATGATCTTGAAGCTCTTGTTGCCTTTTACGCGACCAGGCACGCCATGGAATTTCCGCACGCCTTCGATCTCGACCTCCAGCAGATCCTCCGCATCGGTGTCCAACAGCATGATGTCGCCGACCTCGAGATTCAGAAGTTGCCGTCCTGTGATGCGTGATTTGCCGAGGCGCACAAGAAATTCCACCGGGGTTTCGAGCAGCCGCTCCTTGAAGCGGCTGATCCACACATGGTCCACCTCAAGGCGTTCTGACTGGAAGGAGGCGTGCAGTTTGGAGCGGATGGGCTCCATCGTGGCATACGGCAGGCAGCAGATGAGCGAGCCGATGGCGTTTTCCAACTCCACTTCGAAGGTGATGACGATGACCACATCGCTTGGCGGAACGATGGCGGCGAACTGCGGATTGACCTCGGAGCGCACCACCTCGATGTGCACCTCATGCACGGGCTTCCAGGATTCCTCCATGTTGGAGAGCGCCACCTTGACGACCTTGTCCACGATGGCTTGCTCAATGGGCGTGAAATCGCGCCCTTCCACCTTCGGTTGACTGCCCGCGCCGCCGAAAAAGTTTTCCACCAGGGCGAAGACCAGGCGCGAGTCCACAACCAGCAGGGCATTGCCCCGCAGGGGCTCCATCTTGAAGATGGAGATGCTGGTCGGAACGGGGAGCGAGCGCATGAAATCCCCGAATTTGCTCATGTCGATGGAGATGGGATTGATATCCACGCGTTTGCGCATGGTGTTGGCCAGAGCGTTTGTGCACAGACGAGCGAAACGGTCGTTTACGATTTCCAGGACCGGCATTCGGCCGCGGATGATGCGGTCCTGGTTGGTGAGGTCGAAGGGAACGATGCCGGAGTCATCTTCTGGAATGTCGGGCGTTGTTTCAACTTCTCCGCCGGAAAGACCGCGCAGAAGGGCATCTACTTCATCTTGTTCTAGAATTTTGCTCATGTCCGCCGTTCCTTGTACGCCCGTGGTCCCAGTGGAAGGAAAAAGCCGTTCTGCCGGAAAATGCTAGCAAAAATCGGGCCTAGAGAGATGGCTCGCCAGTTGAATCAAAAGGATAGCCTGAAGACCGCGGAATTGGCAAGGCGCATCATTGCGGCGGCAACGAAGATACGGTGACCACATGAACGGATGGGCTCTTTTTCTTGAGCCAGGCGCGGATGGCGGCAACGGTCTGCTTGTGCGGATGCCCGATGGCGATGGCGTGTCCGTGCTTCAGGGCCGCAGCTTCGGCCACGCGCAACTGGGCCACAATGGCGGGCACGGCGAGATCATTGTCCAGAAACACATCGCGCTGGTGCACTTGCAGCCCGATGCGGCGGGCCTCGGCGACCCCGACGCTCTTTGCCGTGGTGCGGCTGTCCAGAAAGAAAAGCCCTTGCCCCTTTATGGCGGACAACGCCGCGCGCATCCCGTAGGTCGACTCCGTAAAGGCCGAGCCCATGTGGTTGTTGACGGCGACGGCTCCAGGCACCCGTGACGCGGCGCGGCGCACAACCTCCTGAATCCTTTCGGCGGTCATGCCGTCAAGCAGCGCATGCGGGCCGGGCGCAACCTTGGGGTAGCCTTTGGGCTGCATGGGGAGGTGGATGAAAATTTCTTTCCCCGCGGATTGCGCAATGTTGAGCACCTGCACCCTGTGGCCGCTGTCGGGCCAGATGGAAAAGGCAATGGGAACGCCAAGCGCGGCCAGATCGCGCGCCACGGCCACATCTTCGCCCATGTCGTCGATGACGATTGCCAGCCGCCCCTTGGCCGGGTGCTTCTCGGCTGGCTCCGGGGTGAGCGGAGTGAGACGCAGCAGCAGGCAGGGCACGCCATCCACGCGCACTTCCCATTCGTCGTGGGCGTTCACATGCAGCGTCACACCGTGAATTTGGGACAGCTTCTTGTCGAGCCCCTGGCGCAGGGAGTGGGAGTCCGCAGGCGGCAGGCGCAGGGCGACAAACGCATAGGGTTCGCCATTGCGCAAGCGTTCTTCGGTCGTCACGACTTTGGGTTCTTGAGCTCCCGGCGCGACTTGGCCCAGCACATGACGAACGGCTTCGGAGGCGAGGGCGGCTCGCGAGGACAAACTGTCCGCCTGTGGAGATTCGGTTGCGTTCTGCATGGATGGGGGAGGTGGGGCGACGCTCCGGGACATCAACAAGCCAACAGCGAGTGCGGCCGCCACGGCCAGGACGATCCACAGGACAAGCCGCTTGCGAGCGGGCGAAAGGCCAGGACCAGGCCGACGTTTCCCGGCCTGGTCCTTGTTGTTGCTGTGCTGTGTCATTGGCTTGCTAGCGAATGTCCCGAATCTTGGGGAGGGTCTTGACCATTTCAAGCCCCAGTCGCAGTTGGTTGTCCTTCTCGATCAGCGCACGCGCGGCATCGCTCTCCTGGCCAGGTTTGGCCGGGGTCTTCTTGCCTTTCTTGGCGCTGCCGTTTTCCAGGTGACGGGAGAAGTCCTTTTCGCGGAACGTGAAGCGGTCTTTGAGGTTCTTGTCCTCGTCAGAGGGAGGTGCGGTGAAGGGAATTTCCAGGTCCGGCACGATGCCCTCGGCCTGAATGGAACGGCCGTTGGGCGTGTAGTACAGGGCGGTGGTGAGCTTGATTCCCGATCCGTCCGGCAGAGAGACTACGGTTTGCACCGAGCCCTTGCCAAAGGTCTTTTCGCCAATGAGCAGGGAACGCTTGCGGTCCTGCAGGGCCCCGGCCACGATTTCCGCTGCGGAGGCGCTCCCCGCGTTGATGAGGGTGACCACCGGCGTTTGCACGAGGTCGTCGGAGGACTTGCGACCGGTAAAGTCGCGGCGCGACTGGGGATCTTTTCCCTGGATATAGACGATGAGCCCATCCTCAAGGAAGGTGTCGGCAACGGTCACGGCCTGTTCAAGCAGACCGCCAGGATTGTTGCGCAGATCAAGCACGATGCCCTGAATGGGGGTCTTCTTGGCGTACTCGGCCAGCTTCTCGCGCAATTCCTTGGTGGTGTGCTCGTTGAAGCGGGTAATGCGGCAGAGCACGTAGCCCTTGTCCAATTCCTGCGTCTTGACGCTGATGATGGGGATGGTGCCGCGGGCGATGGTCACGTCTTCCGGCTGCTGCGCGCCCTTGTGCAGAATGGTCAGGGTGACGGTCGTGCCCTGCGGGCCACGGATTTTTTTCACGGCCTCGGTCATGCCGAGTTCCATGGTGGGGTCGCCGTCAATTTCGAGGATGATGTCCCCGCTTTTGAGGCCGGCCTTGTGGGCGGGGGTGTCCTCAATGGGGGACACCACCACCAATCGACCGTTCTCGGAGCTGATCTCTATGCCGATGCCGTGGAAGGCGCCGCTGGACGAGACCTGCAGTTCCTTGAAGTCTTCGGGGGAGAGGAAGGCCGAGTGGGGGTCGAGCTGCTCAAGCATTCCTTTGATGGAATTTTGAATGAGTTCGGCCTTGGTGACCGGCTTCACATAGTGCGTTTCCACCATGTCGACCACTTGGCTGAACCTGCGCAGGGCCTCGAACTGGTCGTCCTTGGCCGGTGCAGCCCCAAGGGGCGCCGGGGCCACGGTCAGGGTCAAAAGCATGATGAAACAGACAAACCAGATGCCGACGCGCATAGAAATCCTCCAGGGATCGGACCAGGAACGGAACAGCGCCGCCTAATGGGCGGGCATGAGCCACAGCTGCGGATTAATGGGTTTCTGGTGAAAACGCAATTCGAAATAGAGTCCGTTGCCGTGCGCTTCCGGGTAGTACCCTGCGCGGCCTATGGGTTCGTCCTTCTCCACGTCCTGTCCCGGCTCCACGCTGGTCTCAGACAGATAGGCGTACAACGTGTAGTAGTCGCCACCATGGTAGAGGATGACGACCTTGCCCAGGCCGCGCAGCACGTCGTTATGGACCACCTTGCCCCAAAACACGCTGCGAACGGTGGCCGCTTCGCCGGTGGCGATGCCGATGCCCCTGCGGGCGGGCTTGCCTTCTGGCGCGAAGGCCGTCACGACACGGCCTCCAACAGGCCAGGGCAGGGCGGCCTTGAAGGCCTCGAACTTGCGGCCGCGCAGGCTTACCAGCTGGTAGTTGAGCTGTTGAATGGTCTTGAGGATGCCTTGCAGTTCGCCCTCTAGATCGCGACGCTGGGAGTTCACCTGGTTCATGCGCGCATTGAGCGCAAGCCGGTCCTTGAGCAGGGCGTCCTTTTCCGCGTTGACGGCGGCCAACTGCCTGTCGACACGCTGTTCGAGTTCACGCTGGCGTTCCAGCACGCCGGAGAGCTCCTGCTCCTGACGCCGCACATCCTCAAGCATCGCGCGTGCGCGGGCATAGGCCGCGCCGTTCCACTGAAAACGGCGGTCCGCAGAATCCCATCCGTCCGCCAGCCGTGCCCCCTCCTGCATCCCCTGGGCCTGCACGGGCCACAGCAGTTCCAGCAGACGCCGAAGCTCACGCACGGATTTTTCGCGGCGCACGCGCAACTCTTCGTACTGCCCGGCGTGGCGAGCCTCTTCCGCGCGGATGAGGGCAAGCTCCTCCTCCTGCTTGGCGATGCGCGCCTGAGTCGCCTTCATGCGGGTCTCAACCTCTCCCAGCTTGCCCGCCAGGGATTTTTCCCGTGCGGCAAGCCTGCGCACCTCGCCCTTGCGTTCCTCGGCCTTCAGGCGTTCGTTCCGCAAGGTTTTTTCCAGCTGCGCACCCTGTGCCCAGGCCGCGGGCAGCGGCACGGACAGGGCAAAGGCGGCGGCAAGCCAGAGTACGGTCAGGAGGCGCAGAATCATATGGCCATCCGATCCGTATCGGGCAGCAGGGACCGCCCTGGGCACTGTGCGCAAAGGGGGCGCGACTTGTGGCACCACTCTTTGGCGGCGCGCACGATCAGTGCATGAAATTCATTGTAATCTTGAACAGATGCTGGGAGGGAGGATTGGATGATTTCCTGGACCTCGTGGTAGTCGGTCTGCTCCGGGATGAGTTGGTGGCGCGAGAACATGCGCATGGTGTAGGCGTCCACCACGAACGTCTGTTTGCCAAGGGCGTAGCACAGGATGGAGTCCGCGGTTTCCGGGCCGATGCCCCGCACGGCCAGCAGTTTGGGGCGCAACTCCTCCAGGGATTTTCGGGACAGAGCCTCGATGTCGAGGCCAGATTCTTCCTCAAGAAAATCCAGAAAATCTGTCAACCGTTTGGTTTTGATGCGGAAGTACCCTGCTGGGCGGATAAGCTCCTCCAGGCGTGCGGAGGGGAGGGCGCGCAGCCCGCGTTCCGTCATTGCCTGGGCTTGTTTGAGGTTGGCGATGGCCCGCTCAACGTTTTTCCAGTTTGTGTTCTGGGTAAGAATGGCGCCCACCGCCACCTCGAAGGGGGTGTCGCCGGGCCACCAGCGGCTGGGGCCCAAGGCCTCGGCAAAGGCCCGGTACATGCCCCGGATGCGTTCCCCCGAGCGTGACATCAGCTCTCCGCTCCCTCCGCCCTTACGACGTGTGTCCAGAGCAGGCCGCACCATTCGCCTTCGTCGCGCTGCACCGGGTCGGGAAGGCCAAGGCGTTTGTATGCCCGGATGACGTCCTGCGCCTGCTCCACCAGGATGCCAGAAAGCGCCAGGCAACCGCCGGGCGCCAAGTGCGACAGGATGTCCTTGGCCATGAAGATGAGGGGCTTGGACAGGATGTTGGCCACGATGACCTGAAAGCGCTTGTCTTCCGGCAGGGTGGTGATGCCGCCCACGGCGACGGAAAAGGCTTCCGCGACGGCGTTTATCTCGGCGTTTTCCCGTGCGCAGGCAATGGCCTGTGGGTCGATGTCGAGCCCCAGGCCGTGCAGGCCGAGCTTTGCCAGGCCGATGCCCAGGATGCCGGAGCCGGTTCCCAGGTCCAGGAATTCCATACCGGGCGCGATGTGGCCCTCGCGATTGAGATCGGCGATGCAGGTGAGGCAGAGGGCCGTGGTGGGGTGGTGCCCGGTGCCGAAGGCCATCTTGGGTTCGATGATGATGGGCGTGAATTCGGCGTGCTGCTCGTCCGAAAGCCAGGGCGGCAGGATTTCGAAACGGCCACCGCACTCGATTGGCGTGAAGAATTCGCGCCAGCTCTGGCCCCAGTCCTGGCTCTGGGCCTCTTCGGTCCTGATGCCGGAGTGCGGCCACCGCGCGCCGATTTGTCGGGCGACCTCCCGCCCTTCCTCATGGTTTTCCAGATAGGTGCTGAAGTGGGTGGTGCCGTCCACCGCCTGCGACTCTTCCCAGCCGTGCTGGATGGCGGTGGAGAGGAACAGAACGGCCGCGTCGTAGTCGGCTTCGGGCAGTGAGAACTCGATTTTGAGCAGGTCCTGGGTCATGAGCGGGCAATCCCATTGGTGTTGGTGGTGTCGGGGGGAGGGCGATCAGGCTATGGAGTCCACAAGGGAGCCTGTGCCCGTGATTTCGGAACGCATTTGGGCCGTATGCAACCGCTTGGCCTGGTCGTCCACCACGACATGCGGGTGCTCGTTTGCGGTCACAAGCGGGGTGGGATGGGGCTGTACGCTGGCCAGGCGTTTTCCGTAGGGCAGGCGAGACTCCTCGGGCGGCACGGGGTCGCCGCCCTGCCGCACGAAAGAGGCTCCTTTGGAAATTGGCGCGATTTCAGACATATCGCCCCAGGGGCTCGTCCCCGTTGTTAGCTCGTCTTCTTGTCCGAGCCAAGAATATCATCCAGGGCTTGGGCAAAGGCAAGCAGATCCTCCGCCGCGATGGTGAGGGGCGGCAGCAGCCTGAGCACGGTGCCGTGCGCCAGGTTGCACACGAAGCCCCGCTGGCGCAGGTCCGCGTGGATTGTTTCTCCAGGGCCGGAGAGCACGATGCCGATCATGAGGCCCAGGCCCCGCACACCTGCGATCCGATCCGGGTGCTTGGCCTGAACCGCGCGGAAGGCGTCGAGGGCCAGCTTGCCCAAATCGCGGGCGCGCCCGGCAATGTCGTCGCGCTTCATGATCTCCACAACCTTTGCCGCCACGGCGGAGACGACTCCTCCGCCGCCGAAGGTGGTGGCGTGGGAACCGGGCACGAAGCCCTTGGCCACATGCTCCTTGGCCAGCATGGCGCCCATGGGCAGGCCGTTGGCCAGGGCCTTGGACGTGGTGAACACATCTGGCTCGACGCCGTAGTGTTGGTGCGCCCAGAACCTGCCCGTGCGGCACATGCCGGTCTGCACCTCATCGACCATGAACAGGCAGCCCGCCTCGCGGCAGATGTCCGCAGCTTCGCGTACGTAGGACTCTGGCAGGGGAAGGACGCCGCCTTCACCCTGGATCATCTCCATAAGCACGGCCGCGGTCTTTTGCGTCACCGCCGCGCGCAAGGCGTCTATGTCGCCGAAGGGCACACAGGAGAAGCCTGCGGGCAGGGGCTCGTAGCCTTCCTTGATGCGCCCGGCCTGTCCTGTGGCGGTGAGGGTGGCCAGGGTGCGGCCGTGGAAGGAGCCGGAGAGGGTGATGATCTCGCCAGCATCCTTGTAGCGCACGGTGCGCATATAGCGCCGCGCCAGTTTGATGGCGGCCTCGTTGGCCTCAGCGCCGGAATTGCAGAAGAACGCCCGGTCGCAGGCGCAGGTGGAGAGCAGAAGCTCGGCCAGCTCAACCTGCGGGGATTGATAAAAGAGGTTGCTGACGTGCAGCAGCTTCTCGGCCTGACTGGCCATGGCCTCCAGCAGTTCCGGGTGGCTGTGCCCCAGGTTTGCCACAGCGATTCCGGCCAGAAGGTCCACGTATTGCTTGCCGTCGAGGTCGGTCATGCGTGCGCCCTTGGCCGCTGCAATGGCCAGGGGATAGCGTCCGTAGGTCTGGAAGAGGACTTTCTTTTCCCGCGCCACCAGCGCGTCGTGCTTGCTTGTCATTATATATATGCTCCTTGCGGAATTGAACGTGAGCCTACACCTTTCCCGTATGGCCAAAGCCGCCCGCGCCGCGCGCGGTCTCGCCTAGCGCATCGGCAGCGGTGAGCCGGGCCGCGAAGACCGGCAGGAACACCAACTGCGCGATGCGCTGTCCTCGCTCTATGGTTTGAGTCTGGCCAGAGGTGTTCAAGAGCCACACGAGGATTTCGCCGCGGTAGTCCGGATCGATGACCCCCACGCCCTGGGCCACGGTGAGCCCGTCCTTGGCGCCAAGGCCGGAGCGGGAGAACACGAATCCCGCGATGCCCGGCCGCATGATCTCGATGGCCAGACCGGCCGGAACGGGCGCGCGTTCACCGGCTGGGATCACCAGGGTGGGAGAATCGATGCAGGCGCGCAGGTCGAGCCCGGCGGAGTGGTCCGTGGCGTAGGCCAGGGTGTTTTCCTGCCAGACCTGGTGCAGGTAGCGCACGCGGACTTCGAGCTGGTCCTGGTCGGCCGCGCCGTGCTGATGCGTCATGTTCCTCTCCTTCTTGATCGCCAAGCCGGATTTCTTTCCAACGAATCGCCCGTCCTGTCAATGAAAGTCCCCGTCGCGCAATCGTCACGTTGCCAGCCTTGCAATTTCTTCGCGCGCTTTATACGCTGTACGCGTCCAAAAATTCCACATCCCCCCTCAAGGAGACTTCATGCAGGCGCTGCGCGTGTTCAGCGTGGTCCCCAAGCTCCCGCCACGGTTGGAAGCCCTCTGGGATCTCGCGTATAATCTCTGGTTTTCCTGGAACAACGACATTACCAATATTTTCGCAACCATTGACCATGATTTGTGGACGGCCTGTGACCAGAACCCAGTGGAGCTCCTGAACCGTCTGTCTCAGCGGCGCATCGAGGAACTCGCCCGGGACGACTTCTTTCTCCAGCGTCTGGCCGACGCCAAGCGCTCATTGGAGCATTACAAAGACCGTCGGCACTCGCCCTTCAGGTTTCCGGCCCTGCCCGACCGCGATATGGCCGTGGCCTATTTCAGCCTGGAGTACGGCATCGCCATGTGCCTGCCCATCTATTCCGGCGGGCTGGGCGTTCTTGCGGGCGACCACCTCAAGAGCGCAAGCGATCTGAACCTGCCCCTTGTCGGCGTGGGGCTGCTGTATCGCGAGGGCTATTTCCGCCAGTACATGACGCCCGATGGCTGGCAGCAGGAACGCTACCCCGGTCACGACTTCGAGCAGATGCCCCTCAAGCCCGTGCTGGACGACATCGGCAACCAGCTCCGCATCTGCGTGGGTCTGGCCGGGCAGAGCCTCTGCGCCCGCGTATGGGAGGCGCAGGTGGGCAAGGTGCGTCTGTTTCTGCTCGACACCAATCTGTCCGAGAATAGCCATGAGTTTCGACAGGTCACAGCGCGCCTCTATGGCGGCGGCCTGGAGATGCGCCTGTGGCAGGAGATCCTGCTTGGCATCGGCGGCATCAAGGCGCTGACGGCGATGGGCATAGAGCCCATGGTCATCCACATGAACGAGGGACACTCCGCCTTTGCGGGTCTGGAGCGCATTCGCGTCTACATGCAGGAACACGGCCTTTCTTTCGAAGCCGCAACGGAGCTTACGGCCTCGTCCAGCGTGTTCACCACGCACACTCCTGTACCGGCCGGGAATGACCGCTTCCCACCAGAACTCATGCGCGCCTATTTCGAAGATTACGCCGGGAAGCTGGGATTGGCCTTCAAGGTCTTCATGGCCCTTGGGCGGGAGGATCCCCGCGACGAGGGCGAGCACTTCTGCATGACTGTGCTGGCCTTGCGCCTGTCGCGGTTCTCCAACGGCGTGTCGCGGCTGCATGGTGAGGTGTCCCGCCGCATGTGGCGCAAGGTGTGGCCGCAGAATCCTGTGGAGGACGTGCCCATCGGCTCCATAACCAACGGGATTCATGCGGCGACCTGGGTGGCCCGTGACATGGCCATCCTCTACGACCGCTACCTGGGCAATTGGCGCGAGGATCCGGACTGCAAACGGATATGGGAGCAGGCCGACAGCATACCGGATGCGGAGTTGTGGCGCACACACGAACGCCTGCGCGAACGTTTGGTGGACTTCGTCCGCAAGCGGCTGCGCAAGCAGTTGATGGACAAGGGCGCACGCCAGAAGGAAGTGCTGGTGGCCGATGAGGTGCTGGATCCACAGGCCCTCACCATCGGCTTCGCCCGGCGTTTCGCCACCTACAAGCGGGCCAACCTGCTGCTGATGGACAAGGAGCGGCTGGTGCGGCTGCTCAACGACTCCGGCCGACGCGTGCAGTTCATTTTTGCGGGCAAGGCGCACCCCAACGACAACGAGGGCAAGAAGATCATCCAGGAACTCCAGCAGTTGTGCCGCCGCGATGATTGCCGCGCCAGCATGGTCTTTCTGGAAGACTATGACGTGAAGATCGCCAGCCGGATGGTCCAAGGCTGCGACGTCTGGCTGAACAACCCCCGGCGGCCGTTGGAGGCCTGCGGCACCAGCGGCATGAAGGCCATGATCAACGGCGTGCTTCAGGTCTCAACCCTGGACGGCTGGTGGGACGAAGCGTTTCAGCCGGACAACCGCCTCGGCTGGGCCATAGGCAGGGGAGAGGAGTACGAGGACGCCTCCTACCAGGATTTTGTGGAGAGCCAGACCCTGTTCAATATTCTTGAGAATGACATCCTGCCCGAATTCTATGACCGGGGGCGGGGCAACCTGCCGCGCAACTGGCTGCTCAAGATGAAGTCGGCCCTGCGGGAGCTGGGGCCAGTCTTCAACGCCCACCGCATGGTGGAAGAGTATGTGGAACATGCCTATCTGCCTTCCTGCCGCAACTATGTGAGCCTGGTGAAGGACGACTTCCGCGCGGCCAAGGAACTGGCCGACTGGCGGATGCGCCTCATGACGCGCTGGGGGAATCTTGCCATCGACGACATCCGCACGGAAACCCACGCCGACGTCTTTGTCGAGGAGCCCATCCTCATTGAGGCGCGCGTGCATCTTGATGGTTTGTCGGTGTCCGATGTCCGGGTCGAAGTGTACCATGGTCCTGTGAGCCAGGACAGCGTGTTCACCCGCCGCAGCACCACGCCCATGTCCCCGGAGAAGGATCTGGGCGATGGGTGGCACCTGTACCGGGGTGAGGTTCTTCCCCAGGAGTCCGGGAGATTCGGGTTTACGCTTAGGATTTTACCCCACCATCCCTTGCTGTTGGATGCGCACGCCCTGGGATTAATTCGCTGGGCGAACGTCTAAACTACGCAGAGAAAGCCGTCTTTCGTTCGTGAAGGCGGCTTTTTTTGCGTCCACGATTCGTCATTTCCGTGCATGAGACACTGGGGCTTTGCAGGAACGCTATTACAAAAATGTTAATTTGACTACATTTTCGTATTCCTTTGTTGACAGCTCATTACCGTTATGATTTTCTGACGACCCCTGACAGCCGGACCATGCCGGGCGAGTTGCAAGATGGTTTGCTGCTCCACCCGGCGCATTCATCCAAAACACTTGGAGCGAGGTAACGGTTTTGCTTTTTCAGCCAATCAACCGAAACTATCACGACTTCTCCATTGTCCGCGACAAGGACCTTTGCATAAACTGCAAGGTCTGCGTTCGCCAATGTTCTTATGAGGCGCATTTCTGGGATGAGGCTCGCCAGAAAGTGATGCATGACAACGCAAAATGTGTTGGCTGCCATCGCTGCGAAGCCATGTGCCCCACAGGAGCATTGCTTATTCAGAAGAAACGTTCTGATTTCAAGGACAATGCATTGTGGAGGCCTGAGTTTCTCAAGTACATCTACAAGCAGGCCGACACTGGCGGGGTGTTGCTGACTGGCATGGGAAGCCCGGTCAATATCCCGGTGTACTGGGATAAACTCCTGCTCGATGCCAGCCAGGTCACCAACCCCTCCATCGACCCCCTTCGCGAGCCCATGGAGCTCAAGACCTTTCTTGGCTCCAAGCCGGACAAGCTGGAGTTCGTCAAGACCAAGGACGGCAGCCCCAAGCTCAAGACCAAGCTGGCCCCGCAAATAGAGCTGAATTATCCCATCATGTTTTCGGCCATGAGTTTCGGCTCCATCAATTTCAATCTGCATGTGGCCATGGCCAAGGCCGCGACAGAACTCGGCATTTGCTACAACACCGGAGAGGGCGGCCTGCACAAGAGCCTGTACCCCTACGGCAAGAACACCATTGTCCAGGTGGCTTCGGGCCGTTTCGGCGTGCATCGCGACTACCTGAACGCGGGCACTGGCATTGAGATCAAGGTGGGCCAGGGCGCCAAGCCTGGCATCGGCGGGCACCTGCCCGGCGAGAAGATCAACGCCATGGTCTCCGAGACGCGCATGGTGCCCCTGGGGTCCGACGCCATCTCGCCGGCTCCGCACCACGACATCTATTCCATCGAAGACCTGCATCAGCTGATCTTCGCCTTGAAAGAGGCCAGCGAGTACCGCGTCCCCGTGAGCGTCAAGATCGCCGCCGTGCACAACGTGGCCGCCATAGCCTCCGGCATCGTGCGCGCCGGAGCGGACATCGTGGCCATCGATGGCATTCGTGGCGGCACGGGCGCCGCTCCGGGCATGATCCGCGACAACGTGGGCATCCCCATCGAACTGGCGCTGGCCACCGTGGACCAGCGTCTGCGCGACGAGGGCATCCGGAACCGCGCCTCCATCGTGGCCGCTGGCGGCACCCGCTGCAGCGCCGATGTCATCAAGGCAATCGCCCTTGGCGCGGACGCCTGCTACATCGCCACCTCCGCGCTTATCTCCGTCGGGTGCACGCTGTGCGGCAAGTGCTACACCGGCAAGTGTCCCTGGGGCATCGCCACCAACGATGCCCGCTTGGCAAAACGCCAGAACCCTGAGGTCGCCGCCAAAAAGATGGTCAACCTGGTGCGGGCCTGGGGGCACGAGATCGAAGAAATGCTCGGCGGCATGGGGCTCAATTCCATCGAAAGTCTGCGCGGCAATCGTGACAAACTGCGCGCGGTCGGCCTCTCCGACACGGAGATGGACATTCTGGGCGTCAAGCACGCCGGTCGCTAACATGGGGGCGAGAAGAACATGAAACGCGTCTACCCTGACAAAGACTACTGCATCGGGTGCCATATCTGCGAGTTGGCCTGTCTCACCGCGCACTCGCAGAGCAAGGATCTCATCCTGGCCTACACGGTCGAACGCGGCCAGACCGGCCTGAGCCCCTGCAAGCATGTGCATGAGGGCGGTCCCGTGTGTGTGGCCCTTTCCTGCCGCCACTGCGACGAACCCGCCTGCGTGGCCGCCTGCATCTCCGGTGCGCTCCAAAAGGATTCGGAAAGCGGCCGCACCATTTATGACCGCGACAAGTGCGTGGGCTGCTGGTCCTGTCTCATGGCGTGCCCGTATGGGGCCATCGCCAGGCACCCGCTGGAGGCCAAGATCGTCAAGTGCGACCTGTGTTTCGACCGCCCCGGCGGTCCTGCCTGCGTCGCCGCCTGCCCCAACAAGGCCCTGAAGCAGGAGGAGCGCTAGCATGACCTATGTACTCATCGGCAATGGCGTCTCCTCCATCGGGGCCATAGAGGGCATCCGCCGGTACGACAAGGACGGCCGCATCATCGTCATCGGTGCCGAAGACGCCCCCGCCTACGGACGTCCGCTCATCTCCTACCTGCTGGCCGGAAAGATCGGACCGGACAGGCTGGCGCTGCGCGGCGCGGACTATTACGAGAAGAACGGAGTAGAGCTCAAGCTCGGCACCACTGTCACCGCCGTGGACACTGCCAAGAAGATCGTGAACACGGATACGGGCGAGACCGTGAAATACGACCGCCTGCTCATCGCAACCGGCGGCATTCCCTTTGTGCCGCCTATTCCCGGCGTCAAGGGCGAGGACATCTACTCCTTCACCACCCTTGCCCACGCCCAGACGCTCATCGAGCTGTCGGCCAAGATAAAGCGCGCCGTGGTCATCGGCGGCGGGCTCATCGGCCTCAAGGCGGCGGAGAGCCTGCACGACCGGGGCGTTTCGGTGACGATTCTCGAACTGGCGCCGCGCATCCTCTCCGGCGGATTTGACGAGAAGGCCGGTGCGCTCGCCGCCAATCGGCTCAAAAAGGTCGGCATCGAGGTCAACTGCGGCGTCACCGCCAAGGAGATCCAGCGCACGGCCGAGGGCCGCGTCAAAGGCGTGCTGCTGACCGATGGCCGCTTCCTGGAGTGTGACGTCGTGGTCGTGGCCATCGGCGTGGTGCCCCACAGCCAGCTTGCCAAGGACGCTGGGCTCAAGGTCGAGCGTGGCATCATGGTTGACGACAGGCTCATGACCAGCGCCAAGGACGTGTACGCCGCGGGGGACGTGGCCCAGGCCAAGGATCAGCTTACCGGCGAGCATCGCGTGGTGCCCATTTGGCCCAATGCCTACAACCAGGGCTACGCCTGCGGACGCAACATGGCCGGAGCCAAGCTGCCGTACCAGGGCGGCCTGCCCATGAACTCCATCAGCTTCTATGGCTTGCCCACCATCTCGGTGGGCGTGGTCAACCCGCCGGAGGACGACGCCTCCTTCGAGGTTCACGCTCTGTTGGACGAAGCCAAGGAGGCATACCGCAAGCTCGTTTTCCGCGATGGCAGGCTGGTGGGCTACGTGCTCGTGGGCGATATCGACAAGGGCGGCATGTACACCGCTTTCATCAAATTCGAAATGCCGCTCGACGGAGAGGCCAAGGATACGATCATCAACGCAGGTCCGGACGTGTTTCTGTGGCCCGCAGAGCTGTTCGACCAGACCTGGAACCCCGAGCCGACACAGGCCGCCCGCTAGACCGGCGGTCGGACATCCGCCTAGGAGCACTATTTCAATGAAAGCACCCGAACGGTATTACGACTTCCAGAAGGACATCTCCGGCTGTGGCGTCTTCGGGGTCATCAACAAGAAGCGTGAGCTCATCCCCGGCGACGTGCCCATCCGCGCCATGGCCTGCATGCACGACCGCGGCAACGGCCTGGGCGGCGGGTTCGCCGCGTACGGCATCTACCCGGACCTGGCCGACAAGTACGCCTTCCACCTCATGTGCGACACCCAGTCCGCGCTGGACAGCGCCGAGCAGGTGATCAAGCATTACTTCACCGTGCACGAGTATCACCCGATTCCCACCCGCAAGGTGGTGACCATCAAGAACGCGCCCATCGTCACCCGCTACTTCCTGTCCATCAAGAAGGACCGGCCCGAAGAAGCGCGCGAATTGGGCGAGCAGGACTACGTCGTGGGCGCGGTGATGCATATCAACCACAAGGTTCCCGGCGCATTTGTCTTTTCCAGCGGGAAGAACATGGGCGCCTTCAAGGGCGTGGGTTTCCCGGAGGACATCGCCGACTTCTTCCGCCTTGAGGAATACAACGCCTACATCTGGACTGGGCACAACCGCTTCCCGACCAATACTCCCGGCTGGTGGGGCGGTGCGCACCCCTTTACGCTGCTCGACTGGTCCATCGTGCACAACGGTGAAATCAGTTCCTATGGCATCAACCGCCGCTATCTGTGCGAACACAACTATTTGTGCACGCTCATGACCGACACCGAGGTGGTCGCCTACGAACTCGATCTGCTCATCCGCAAGCACGGGCTTTCCAAGGAGATGGCCTGCAAGGTCTTTGCACCGCCCTTCTGGGACGAGATAGCCCGTATGCCCAAGCAGGAAAAGGAGGCCTACACCGCGTTGCGCATGGTGTACGGCCAGGCCCTCTTGAACGGTCCCTTCGCCATCCTCGTGGCCGACAGCACCGGCCTTTTCGGCCTGAACGACCGCATCAAGCTGCGGCCGCTGGTCGTGGCCGAAAAAGGCGACGCGGTATTCATGTCGAGCGAGGAAAGCTCCATCCGCGAGGTCCAGAGCGACCTGGACCGCGTGTGGATGCCCAAGGCGGGCGAACCGGTCATCGTGCATCTGGAGGCGTAGAGCATGGCCAAGACTATCACCCTGGACGCTGGCGGCATCTATTACCGCCAGCTGAATGAGCAGATTCGTGAAGCCGTGGCCGCTGGCGCCACCAAGATCGTCCTGAACAACATCAATGGCCAGCGCTACATCGCCGGAGCCATGGAAGGGAAGCTCAGCTTCGAGGTCAACGGCGTGCCAGGGCAGGATTTGTGCTCGTTCATGCGTGGCCCGACGGTCCGCGTGAAGGCCAACGCCCAGGACGGCATCGGCAATACCATGGACGACGGCACCATCGTCATCGAAGGCTTGGCCGGCGATGTGGTCGGCTACGCCATGCGCGGCGGCAAGATCTTCATCAAGGGCGACGTGGGCTACCGGGTGGGAATTCATATGAAAGCCTACATGGACAAGCTTCCCACCATCGTCATCGGCGGAAAGGCCGGCGACTTTCTTGGCGAATATATGGCTGGCGGAATCCTTTTGCTTCTTGGAATGTATTCTGATAAGCCCACGGAACCGATCGCCGGACGCAGCCTGGGGACAGGCATGCACGGCGGGGTGATTTACGTGCGCGGCGAGGTTCCAGTGGAGCAGATCGGACCTGGGCTTTCCGCGCAGCCTGTGGATGATGCGGACACGGCCGCCATCACGGGTATCGTCAAGGAGTACGCCAAGGAACTTGGGCTTGACGCCAAGGAAATCCTGGCGGCTGATTTCGTGAAGATCAAGCCCTTCTCGCATAGGCCGTACGGCAACCTGTACGTGCCGGCATAGGCTTGGAGGGCGGGGCCGGGGCAATTCCGCCCGCGGTCCAGCATCCAGGAGGATTCCATGCTGTTTGACAATCTTGCCTTCGCCATGGGCGGCGCTGCCGGAAACGGCGGTGCTCAGGGCAACCCCCTTGGCGCTTTTGTGCCGCTCATCCTCATGTTCGCCATCTTCTACTTTCTGCTTATTCGGCCGCAGCAGAAAAAGGCCAAGCAGCATAAGGAGATGATCAACAACCTGAAGATCGGCGACCGCATCGTCACAAACGGCGGCCTGTATGGCACCATTGTCCGCATGAAGGACGCCACCGTCATCGTGGAGATTGCTGACAAGGTCCAGGTTGAGATGTTGCGCAACACCGTGGCCGACAAGGCCGAGGCCTTTGAAAAGTTGGAAAAGAAGGAAAAGTAGCCTTTTTCTTTGATTTTCAGCCGAAAGGCGAATACGCGGACCTGGGAAAGCGCCCGGGTCCGCGCTTGTCTTTGTCTGGGCGCGGCCTTGCCTTGGTGAGCCAGTCGCCTGTCATGAAGCAAACGGGAGAGCACATGTACCGCAATTTGCGCTGGCGTTTCCTTGTCACCCTTGCGGTGATGCTCGTGGCTGTGATTTTGGTGCTGCCCTCGGTGCCGGGCGTCACGGGCACGACTCTGGGCAAGTTCCTGCCCGATACCGCCATCAACCTTGGCCTGGACCTCAAGGGCGGCATCCACCTGACCCTGGGCGTGGACGTGGACAAGGCCATGGACAACAACATGTCCAGCATCGGCCAGGACATCAAGTCCACCGCGCGCGAGGAGAATCTCGCCGTGCTCAAGCCGAACCTGCTGCCCGGGCTGCGCCTTGAGTGCGTGCTTGTGGGCGCAGACAAGCAGACCGCCTTCGAGAAGATTCTTTCGGATCAGTTCGGTGCGCTAAAAATCGACGCCAAGGAGAGTCTGCCGGAGGATCGCGTGCGCTATGTGCTCTCCATGACCTCCGAGCACAAGAAGTACCTTTCCAAGTTGACCTTGGACCAGGCCGTCAAGACCATCCGGAACCGCATTGACCAGTTCGGCGTGGCCGAGCCTGACATCCGCCGCCAGGAAGGCAACCGCATCCAGGTGCAGCTCCCCGGCATGAGCGATCCCGAACGCGCCATCGCGGTTATCGGCAAGACCGCCCACCTAGAATTCAAGGTGGTCGATGATACTGTTGATCCCGTCAGCGCAAGCCAGGGCCTCCTCGGCCCTGGGCGCGAACTCTCGGTCATCAAGTCCCGCAGTGGCAAGTCCGAGGTCGAAACCCCCATTGTGCTCAAGAAGGATGCGGTGATGACCGGCGAGTACATCACCGACGCCCGCGCCACCATTGAGCAGAACAACAACCAGTTCTCCGTGAGCATGACCTTCAACGCCCGCGGGGCGAAGATATTCGAGCGCGTCACCGAGGAGAACATCAAGAAGCGCCTGGCCATCGTGCTGGACGGGAAGTGCTATTCCGCACCCGTCATCCAGGACAAGATCGCCGGGGGCAAGGCCCAGATTACGGGCAACTTCACCCAGGAAGAGGCGCGAGACCTGGCCATCGTGCTGCGCGCGGGGGCGCTGCCCGCACCCGTCACCGTGCTGGAGCAGCGTACCGTCGGCCCCACCCTCGGACAGGAGTCCATCGACGCGGGCATCATGGCCACGGCAGGCGCCGCGCTCGCCATCGTCCTGTTCATGACCTTCTACTACCGTGTGGCCGGACTTTTCGCCAACGTGGTGCTGGTGCTGAACATCATCCTCACCCTGGCCGGGCTCGCCGCCTTCGGCGCCACGCTCACCTTGCCGGGCATCGCGGGCATCATCCTCACCATCGTCACCGCGGTGGACGCCAACGTGCTCATCTACGAGCGCATCCGCGAGGAACTGGCCCTGGGGCTCAAGCCCGCAGATGCCGTGCACAAGGGCTATGACCGCGCCACCCTGGCCATTCTGGACGCCAACACCACCAATGCTCTGGTGGCGGTCATCCTGTACCAGTTCGGCACCGGCCCCATCCGTGGGTTCGCCGTCACCCTGGTGCTCGGCATCATCATGAGCATGTTCACGGCCATTTTCGTGTCGCGCATTCTCTTCGACCTGTATCTCTCCAGGCGCCCGGCCGACGCCGTCGTGAGCATCTAAGGAGTCGCCATGAGCTTCCACATCATCAAACCCGGCACCAACATCAACTTCATTGGGCTGCGGTACTACGCCTTCGCGCTCTCCGCCCTGATGATCATTGTGGGCATGGTTTCGCTTGGGCTTAAAGGCGGACCGCGCTACGGCATCGACTTCGCGGGCGGCGTCGTCATCCAGGCGCAGTTCGACGCGCCCACCAAGCTCGACGACCTCAAAAAGACGCTGGAGGGCACAGGGCTGCCAGGGCTTGTGGTGCAGCAGATGGGGCAGGAAAAGGACAACGACTTCCTCATCCGCACCAGCATTTCCGAAGGGGGCAGCGAATCCGTGCAGAAGGTCGTCACCACGGCCATCTCCACGGAAATGGGCGGCGTTGTCCCCAACTACAAGCGCATTGAAATGGTCGGCCCGAAGGTGGGCGAGGATCTGCGGGGCAAGGCGCTGGAGGCCATGTACTTCGCCATCCTGCTCATCGCCATCTACATTTCCGGGCGCTTCGAACACCGCTGGATGGCTGCGGGCATCATGGCCGCAGGGCTCTTCGGCGGCATATGGGCCCTCCAGTATTTTCACGCGCCGCAGATGTGGCTGGTGCTGGGCGCGCTCATCATCACCCTGGTGCTCTGCTTCCTGCTCAAGCTCAACTATGCGCTCGGGGCCATCGTGGCCCTCATACACGACGTTCTGGTCACGGTGGGCCTGTTCTCGATCATGAACAAGGAATTCGACCTGACCATCATCGCCGCGCTTCTGACCCTCATCGGCTTCTCGCTCAACGACACCATCGTCGTGTTCGACCGCATCCGCGAATTGCGTGGGCAGAAGACCGGCGAGCCGCTTTCGGTCATCATCAACAATAGCGTGAACCAGACCCTGTCCCGCACGGTGCTCACCTCCGGTCTTGCCTGCGTGGCCGTGGGCAGCTTGTACCTCTTCGGCGGGCAGGTCATTCACGACTTCGCCTTGGCCATGCTTATCGGCGTCATCGTCGGCACCTACTCGTCGGTGTATGTCGCCGCTCCCATCATCGTCAGCCTTACCCCGCCGGACGAGGATGCCGGAGCCGCACCGTTGAAGGCCAAGACAAAGATCCGCATGGATCCCAACGGGGTGGTGTAAAGCACTCCCGCTCCCTTTAGCCTCGCACAATGGAAGCCCCCTGCCTTTTTTGCAAGGCAGGGGGCTTTTTCATTGCGGCGAGAAGGATGTTCCTGGGCGGAAAAAAAGGCCCCGCTCCTTTCGGAGGGGGCCTTTGAGTGCGTGGTTTCGGCTAGGCCAGTTGGGCAAGCAGGGTCTGCTTGATGGAGTCGATGGAGCCTTCGCCGTTGAGTTCAATGTACTTGCAGGAGCCTTTGGCGGCAAGATCCTTGTAGAAGTAGGCCGCGGCAAGGGTGCCGGTCTTGGAATCGTAGTAGATGTCGTGGCGCTTGTCGATTGCGCCCTCATCCTGGTCGTCGGCGCGGGCGGAAAGCGCGCCGCCGCAGACACGGCAGACATCGCCATTAGGCTTGATGGCGTCGATGAAGATATTGTTGGGGTGGTTGTTGTCGTTGGCGCAGAGGCGGCGGCCCATGATGCGGTTCTTGGCGACCTGACGGGGCAGCAGGATCTCGATGACGAAGTCGAGCTTCACGCCGTCCTTCTGCAGGGCTTCCCAGAGCTTCTCGGCCTGCACAAGGGAGCGGGGGAAGCCGTCGAGCAGCCAGCCGCCGACGCTGGAGCTCTTCAGCACATCCAGAACCATCGGAATGGTGATGTCGTCGGGCACCAGCTCGCCGCGGTTGATGTACTCCTTGGCCTTCATGCCGAGTTCGGTGCCGCCGCCGATGTGCTTGCGGAAGATGGCGCCGGACTCGATGTGGTCCAGGTTGTACTTGGCCTTCACCAGGGTTCCCTGGGTGCCTTTGCCGCTGCCGTTGGGGCCGAAGATCAGAATATTCATTGTGCCTCCTTGGGGTGAATGCGATCTGCTTGTGCAAAAGATTCACAAGCTCTTATCCGCACTCTTTTTTCCTGTCAATGACCCGGAAGCGGATGCCAGCCTTGCCGATGCGGGCCTCCTTGTCCCCAGGAAAGCGAATTGTTTTACCGCAGACACCCATCGCCCAGAGTTCATCAAGGCGGAAAAGCGCATCGCACTGGCTCTGGCCGGGGCCAAGGGAATCCAGCACGCTCTTGTACAGTCGCAGGCGCAATGGGGGCGAGCTTTCGCTCAGGAGCGTGGATGACAGGCTGCGTTCGCCTTCCTGCGTGTCTGGTGCAGGCTTGGGCAGGGCTGCGTGCAACGTCGCGTCCCAGTGCTTCTGGTCAATCCGGGCCTGACGCCACAGGCGCGCTGCGGCCTTCAAGTAGGCCGGGTTTTCCCGCAGCAGTGAGGGAAGAACGTCCAGGCGCACGCGGTTGCGGGTTGCGCAGGGCTCGGCATTGGTGGTGTCTTCGCGCCAGGGGTGTTTCACGGCGTTCAAGAAATCTTCAAGCACTGCTTTAGGGGTGAGCAGCAGGGGGCGCAACAGCCGACGCTCAGGATCGTACGCGGCCATTCCTCCCAGGGCAGGCCACCCCGTGCCGCGCACAAGCCGCATAAGCTGGTCCTCCGCCAGGTCATTCAGCTGATGGGCCAGCAGCACGATCTGGGCGTCTCGCTCCTGGCGCACGCGTTCCAGCAGATCATACCGGGCGCGCCTTCCTGCTTCCTCAAGGCCGCAGCCTTGGTCGCGGGCCATGCGGCCCACATCAATCCGTTCCTCCACAAGTGGTATGTCCCATTTTTCACAAGTGTTGCGGACAAAAGCGGCATCCAGCGCAGACTCTGCGCGCAGGCAATGATCAAGATGCACCGCCACCAGGGAGCCGCGGCTGCGGTGGCAGAGCATGGCTGCTATTGCGAGGAGGGAGGTCGAGTCAACCCCGCCTGAAAGACCGAGAACGCACGTCGCTTGGGCAAAGGAGCGTCCGAGGATTTGGCGCGAGAATCGTTCAATGCCCAGGCAGAATCGGGCCCATTTGGGTGACAGATCCTGCAGACATGGTGGCCCAGGCATGTCTGCTCCGCTAGACCGGGATGTCCAGGCGGCGGATGAACGCGTCGAGGAAGTCGATGGCGTGGGTGCGCTGTGCTGGGGTTGCATAGCAAACGCATTCGCAGCGCAGCCTGTTTTGCGCCCGCACCAGCAGTTCAAGCTTGAGCACGCCTTCACCGCCATCGCCGAGGCCGACCTCAAGCGCCATGATGTGAGGCCCGCATTCCGCCGCATGGGCTTGTTGGACCGGTGTCAGCAATTCTTGGGGCACAGGCAGGTAGAACAGGCCGTCCAGCCCGCCCGTGTACCCGTTATCGGCCAGGGCGGAGGATATCCTCTCCAGTTGGTCCGGGTAGATGTCTTCAATGAGGTAGCTGCGCATTGGGCATCCTATTGCTTGCCGGTGCTGTCGCGGTCGGATTCGTCGTCCCGGCAACATTCGCAATCAAGCGGGGTTTCGTCGCCACGGCGATCAAGATGGGCGTCCGGGTTCACCGGGTCGCCGTCAAGGTTGAAGATGCGGCGCGTCATGTCGATGAAGCGGTCGGCGGAGCCCTCCTCACGGGTGCGCCGTTTGAGGAAGCAGATGGGCTCGTGCAGGAGTTTTCTGCCCACGCTGGCCACCAGCACCTCCAGGGCCTGGCGCGTGTCGTCATCAACCGGGCCAAGGCGTTTGAGCGTCTTGGCCAGTTCGCGGGCGCCAACGTCTTCGGCCCTGGCAAGCAGGTCCGTGATGGTGGGCTGCAGGGCGAGCGACTTCATCCAGGCTGCGAAAGCCTCGGTTTCAAGGTTCACAATGGCGCGCGCCTTGACAGCCTCGCCCTTGCGTGCGCTGATGTTTTCCTCAACCACTTCCTTCAGGTCGTCGATGTCATAGAGGTAGACGTTGTCGAGGCTGTTCACGTCAGGGTCGATGTCGCGGGGCACGGCGATGTCGATGAAGAACATGGCCCGGTTGCGGCGCTTTTTCAGCACTTCGCGGATGTCTTTGGCGCGGATGATGGCTGTGGGCGATCCTGTGGAGCTGATGACGATGTCCACCCCGGTGAGGCGTTGGACCATGTCCTCGAAAAAGACGGCTTCGCCGCGCATGGTCTTGGCAAGTTCCTGGGCGCGAGCGTAGGTGCGGTTGCAAATGAAGAGCTTGTCGATGCCGGAGGCCAGCAGATGCGTAGCGGCCAGTTCGGCCATTTCCCCGGCCCCAATGAGCATGGCCGTTTTTCCGGAAAGTTCGCCGAAGATTTTTTTCGCCAGTTCGACGGCCGCGTAGCTGATGGACACGGCGCTTGAGGCGATGGCTGTTTCGGTGCGCACGCGTTTGGCCACAGAGAAGGATTTGTGCAGCAGGCGATTGACGACGACACGCGCCGTTCCCGTTTCCACAGCCTTGCGATAGCTGTTTTTGAGCTGTCCGAGGATTTGCGGTTCGCCCATGATCATGGAGTCCAGGCTGGCGGCGACGCAAAACAGGTGGGACACGGCGTCGAGGCCCTGGTGCCTGTACGTGTGGGTGCGCAAAACCTCCAGCGGTCCTTTGCAGGTGGCGGCCCAATGGGCAAGCACCGCCTCTCCGAGATCTTCGTTTCCGCTCCTGGCGGCATCAGCCACCACAAGGATCTCCACGCGATTGCAGGTGGAAAGGGCAAGCGCCTCGCGCACCGGGCAGGATTCCAAAAGGCTCAGCTCGAAATCCGCAACATTGGTGAGGGCGAACTTTTCGCGCACATCCACCCCGGCGGAGCGGTGGTTGAGGCCGACGAGGAAAATATTCTTGTCCATTACGGTTTGAACCCGTGGAAGGTTGTGGAGACCAGGAAGTTGATGCCCAGCATCGAGGTCACCGTCAGCAGGAACACGACGATGGTCATGACCGCTGGTTTGCGGCCGCGCCAGCCGCAAGCCAAGCGCATGTGGAACAGGCTGGCGAACAGGCACAGCACCACCATGGCCAGAATTTCCTTTGGATCAAAGGAGAAAACGCGTTTGCTCGCCAGCCAAGCCCACACAAAGCCGGAAACAAGGCCCAGACTGTACAGGGGGAATCCCAGCACCACTACCCAGTGGTTGACGGTGTCGAAGGTGTCCAGGGAGGGCATGTCCTTCTGGAATTGTTTGAGCCCCGTCTTGGTCTTGATGCGTTTTTCCAGGTGCAGGAAGGCCAGGCCGGCCCCGAAGCCCATGGCCAGTAGCGCCATGCTGGCGAAGAGCGTGCCAATGTGCAGGAGGAAGAACAGGCCGGAAAGCATGGGCGGCAGACTTGCGTTGGTGCCCGTTGCCGCATTGGCCGTGGCATAGAACAGAAGCGCCAAGGGCAGCGCCACCACGGCGAGAAAGCGCAGCTTGAGCCTCCACCACAGGAAAAGAAAGATGACGAGGATGCCAAAGCCCAGCAGACAGAACAGGAAGCGCGCCGAGGTGAGTGCGGCGGTCCCGGCGGCCAATTGCGAGACAATATCGGCTCCATGCAGCGCGAAGGCGCCTCCCGCAAGCAGCAGCGCCGCCTGCTTCAGCTTTTCCTTGCGCAGGGCCGAACCCAGGACATAGAGCCCGGTCCCCAGAAAATACAGGCCGATGACCAGCATCGGCAGATAATCAGGCAAGGCCATCGAGCAACTCCGGAATGAGGTGGTGCAGTTCCCTGGGCAAGATGGTCACGAGTTCGGATTCGGCAAGGGGCCTGTCTTCGCGTCGGAACGCCTCAAGCAGCCGCGATCCGACCAGCGTCCGAAACAGCGTGGCGTTCTCCGGCGCGCCCTGGCCAATGGCAAGGACTGCCGGACGCAGATGCCCCATGAGCGTCAAGAGCTGTGCGTACTCCTCTCCGAACCGTTCCTGCAAGTCTTTTCGAATGCGTTTGGTCAGCGCGGGGCTTGCGCCTCCCGTGGACACGGCGATGGTGAGGTCGCCGCGCACCACGCTGGAGGGCACGATGAAGTTCCCGGCTTCGGGGGCGTCTATTACGTTGCAGAGCACACCCCGATCAGTACAGCTGGATGCGATGCGTCGGTTCAAGGTCCCGTCGCTGGTGGCCGCGATGGCAAGGAACACGCCATCCAGATCGGAGTCCTCGAAGCGCCGATTCAGGAGGCGCACGCCGGGACGCTTGGCCAATTCAAGGAGCGCGGCGTCCGGCTGTCGGGTGTCGATGATGGTCAGCGGCGAAGCACCGCATTCTGCCAGGGAGCGGATCTTGCGCAGGCCCACTTGCCCTGCGCCTACCACCAGGCAGTGCCTTCCCTCCAGGTTCACGAACATTGGATAGCGCCGCATCCCCAAGCCATACCAAAGTCCGGGGGACTCTGTAAAATGCCAAGCAGCCCTTTCTTGCCAGAATCCCGCTCCGTGGGATAGACAGGCTCATCCAGGGAAATGAGGTCATTCAGTGCGCGTTCTCGTCATCCAACTCGCCCGTTTCGGGGACCTCGTTCAGACCAGGCGGCTGATGCTGTCCCTGTGCGCCGATCCCGGCGCGGAAGTGCACCTTTGCCTGGACCGCTCTCTGGCCGGGCTTGCCGCCATCCTGTACCCCGGCGTCGTGCTCCATCCCGTTGTCGCCCATGGCACGGCATTGGCCGCTCTTGCTCCCTCCGGCCAGGTCAGCACGCTTTTGGAGGCCAACATCCCGGCGTTTCGCCATTTGGCGGGATCGGGGTTCGACCTCGTGTACAACCTGAATTTTTCCCCCTTGAATTTTCGTCTGGCCAGCCTTTTCGATCCCGACAGGGTGCGGGGGCATGTGTGGCGCAACGGCCAGGAGGACGTGGGGCAGTGGGCTCGTCTGGCCATGCGCTGGTCAGCCATGCGCCGCATCGGGCTCAATATCGCCGATTTCTGGGCCTGGCACCATCCCGCTCCCGTGCCGCCGGAGGTGGTGAATCCGGCCGCACAGGGCAGGGGAGGCGGCCTCGGCGTGGTGTTGGCAGGACGGGAATCGCGCCGGTCCTTGCCGCCCCGGGAGCTTGCCGGACTGGTGGCGACGCTTGTGTCGCAGCGGGGCAGTTCCACGCTGACGCTGCTCGGTAGTGCGTCCGAGTCGCGGGTGGCGCATCAACTATTGCGCGAACTTCCGCCCCGGCTCGCATCCTCGGTGACCAATCTTAGCGGCAAGACCGATTACGCGGACCTGTGCCACATTGTCGGCGGTCTTGACCTGCTGGTGACCCCTGACACGGGCACCATGCATCTTGCCGCCGCGCTGGGAACGCCGGTCTTGGCGACGTTTCTGTCCTCGGCCTGGTGCTGGGAGACCGGGCCGTACGGCCTTGGCCACAGGGTTTTGCAGGCCGTTACGGACTGTCTGCCCTGCCTGGAATCGCAGCCATGTGGTCGCGGCGTTTCCTGCCTGCGCCCCTTTGGCGCTGCGCAGTTGGCCCGGTATTTGTCCACATCGGACCCGCTGCATCTGCCGGAGGATCTGCTGGATCTGGACTCGGCCTTGGATGGCCTTGGCGCAACGTTTTCCCCGCGCGCGGGCACGGATGCCGATGCTCCCTTGCGTGGCCGCTTTCGTGTCTTTCTGTCCCGGCACCTGGGGACTGGCGGTTGCTGGCGCGATGCGCCGGTTCCTGAGTTTGCGGAGCGCATGTACGCGGAGCGCGACTGGATGCCCCCGGACACCGAGGCGGCACACAGCCGATTTGCTGGCGTTTTCTGGAAAGGCAAGCGTTTTTAGCTTATTAAAAATAGTCTAGAGAAAGTCTAATTGTTGATGTTCGTTCTGCTGGCTTTTGTTCGGCCTTGTAGCGATGAACGCCTGGGGGGAATATGAGGGTGCTCGTGGTGCTGCCGCTGTACGGCGGTTCGCTGCCCGTAGGACGCTACTGCGCATCGGCTTTGACTGGGCTTGGGCATTTGGTCGAGGTCTTCGAGGCGCCGGAGTTTTACGCCTCCTATCAGGCGTTGAAGGGGCTCAGGGTCACCAGCGACCGGCTTCAGTATCTTGAAAACAGCTATCTGCAAGTGCTTTCCCAGGCTGTGCTGGCCAAAACCGAGACCTTTGAACCGGATTGTGTTCTTGCCTTGGCTCAGGCCCCGTTGTCCATTCAGTCCCTGAAGCGTCTGCGGCGTGACGGCGTGGCCACGGCCATGTGGTTTGTCGAGGATTATCGGCTTTTTACCTATTGGCAGGCCTTTGCGCCGTATTACGACTATTTCGCCGTCATCCAGAAAGGGGCGTTTTTCGATGCCCTGCGGCAGGTGGGCCAGGAAAACGTTCTGTATCTGCCCATGGCCGCGGACCCGGAATTTCACAGGAGGCTTGAACTTTCCGCCGTGGATCGCCGCAGGTTCGGTTCAGCTGTGTCTTTCATGGGCGCAGGCTATCCGAATCGGCGCATGGCCTTCCGCGACCTCACGCGGTTTGACTTCAAGCTTTGGGGTACGGATTGGGAGGGCGACCCTATCCTGGCTCCGCATGTGCAGATGGGGGGAGCCAGGGTTTCGAGCGAGGACTGCGTGCGCATCTACAACGCCACCACGGTCAACATCAATCTGCACTCCAGCATCCAGGCGCGCGAACTGGTGACCGGAGGCGATTTCGTGAACCCGCGCACCTTTGAGGTAGCGGCTAGCGGAGCCTTTCAACTGGTGGACCGCCGCGGGCTTATGGGCGAGTTGTTCGTCACCGATGGGCCGGAAGCCGAGCTTGCCGTGTTTGACCGGATGGAGGAGTTGGCCCCGCTTGTGGAGCGGTACCTTGCCAGTCCGGAGGAGCGCATCGCCATCGCCAAGCGTGGGCAGGCGCGGGTGCTGGCCGACCACACCTACAGCGCGCGTATGCGCGATCTCCTCGACTTCATTGCCACCCGGCGGCCGGGCTGGCCCAAAGTCCGGGACATGGCGCCAGCAGTCAGCGGGCTGCCTCCGGAACTGGCGGCGGAGATAACCGCCTTGCTGGAGCGGCTGGGACTGCCGTCGAGCACGGGATTTGACGACCTGGTGTGGGCCGTGCGTCAGCAGCAGGGATCGCTTGAGGGGCTGGACGCTGCGGTGCTGTTTCTGGACGAGTGGCGCAAGCTGTACGCCAAGAAAGCGCAAGCCTAGGGCTTCTTGATTCCGCGCTTGCGCGAGGCCAGCCAAGCGTGCATACGGGCTTCGGCCCCTTCGTTCTTGGGCACGAAGAATTGCGCTCCGCGCTGGACCAGTTCGTGCGGAAGGTATTCCTGGTCCACCCAGGAGCCGGGAAAGGCGTGCGGATACTTGTAGCCTCGGCCATAGCCCCATTCCTTGTGCAGGCTGGTGCTGGCGTTGCGCAGGTGCAGGGGCACGGGCAGCTTTCCGTTCTCCCGCACCTCCTTGAGGGCGTTCAGATACCCGGCGTAGCTGGCGTTGTTCTTTGGCGCAAGGGCCAGGTAGACCACGGTCTCGGCCATGGGGATGAAGCCTTCGGGCATCCCCACGTACTCCACGGCCTGCTGGCACGAAACGGCCAGGGGAAGGGCCTGCGGGTCGCCGAGGCCGATGTCCTCGGAGGCGGAGAGGATGAGTCTGCGGCACACGAAACGGGGATCCTCGCCGCTTTCCAGAAGGCAGGCCAGGTAGTAGAGGGCGGCGTCCACATCGCTGCCCCGGATGGACTTGATGAGCGCAGAAGCAAGTTCGTAATGCGAATCGCCCTCGCGGTCCCCGCGGATGATGACTTCCGGCAGGGCCTGTTTGAGAGCCTCGATGCCAAGCCGGTCCTGCGGGAGCCCGGCAACATGCTCCACGAGGTTCAGGAGGGCGCGGCCATCGCCACCGCACATGCCCGCCAGCAGGTCGAAGACTTCGTCGGGCCAGTCGCAGCCTAGAACATTTGCCCCGCGTCGGGCCATGCGCACCAGTTCCTCGCGCGTTAGCGAGCGGAATCGCAGCACATGCAATCGCGAGAGCAACTGACGCGTGACGCTGAAGGACGGGTTCTCCGTGGTGGTGGCCAAGAGCACGATTTCTCCGCTTTCAAGAATCGGCAGAAAAAAATCCTGCTGTGCCTTGGAGAAGCGGTGGATTTCGTCCAGGATGAGCACCTCGGCCCCTTGCAACTGCTTGCGCAGTGCGGCGAGCCCGGCCTCTGGGGCGCTGACGCGCACCCAGCGTTTGTTCGCCGCCTTGGCCATGACCATGGCGAGGGTGGATTTGCCGCAGCCCGGCGGCCCGAAAAAGAGCAGGCTGGGCAGGCGCGGGCCGCTGGCGAAGGCCGCAATGCGCTCCAGAAGATGGCTTTGCCCCACGAAGTCGTTGAGGGTTTGCGGCCGTATCTTGTCGGCCAGGGGCTGTTTTTCGGAAATCTCAATGCGCATCGGCCAATCCTGTTGCTTACGGTTTGAGCAGGGCATAGTGCGCCAGCGACAGACAAGAGAGCGCCGCCGTCTCCCAGCGTAGCGGGCGCGGCCCCAGGCTCAAATGGCGGAAACCGGCCTCGGCCAGCCGTGTGGCTTCGCGCTCTTCCAGCCCGCCCTCCGGCCCCAGCACCACGAGTGTGCGGCCCGACGCCAGCAGCGCCGGTTCGGGGAGCGCTTCCGGGGAGGCCGCTTCATACAACAGATAGCATCCGTCATAGTCCGCCGCAATGCGCAAAAGTCCATCCACCCCGCCGGGCAGCACCGAGAGTTCAGGAAGCCAGGCCGCATGGCACTGTTTGGCCGCCTGGACGCATTTCTCCCGCCAGGCTTCCTTGGGGTGGCTGGGCATGTCGCCCTGGCTGCGAACCGCCTGCCAGAAGACGAAGCCGAGCGCGCCAAGCTCCACGCCCTTTTCAAGAAGCCAGTCGCGGCGGCTGGCCTTGTTCCAGCCAAGGGCCAGCGCCACGCCGCGCTTGGGTTGCGGCTCCAGCGTTTCCGAGAGCGGGGACAGTTCTGCGCGGGACTTGGAGGTGGTGGCCGCCAGTTGGAAGAGCCCGTGGCGCCCCAGGCCGTCGAAGAGCCGCACCGTGTCGCCCACGCGGGCGCGCAGCACGCCGATGAGGTGTCGGGCCTCCGGTCCGTCGAGGATCGCCCGGACTCCGGGAGCGGGCCAAGCCTCCGGGGGCAGATGGTAGGAGTTCAGGCGGGCCATGGCTGATACCGGGCGAAACCGGGAGCGGTGCGGGCCCCCGGTCTCGCGGTCCGGCTAGATTTCGTGCGCCACCATGGACTCGTAGGTCTCTCTGCGGCGGGCGACAATGGCTGTATCGCCATCCACAAGGATCTCCGCTGCCTTGGCGCGGGTGTTGTAGTTGGAACTCATGGTGAAGCCGTACGCCCCTGCGGAGTATACGGCCAGCAATTCGCCCTGCAGCATTTCCGGAAGCTGGCGGTCCTTGGCCAGAAAGTCCCCGGACTCGCAGATGGGGCCAACCACGTCAACGTCCTGGGGCGCGCGGCCTTTGGGCGCCACCTCCTCAATGCGATGGAACGAGCCGTAGAGCGATGGGCGCAGCAAGTCGTTCATGGCCGCGTCCACAATGACGAAGCTCTTGGTGGGGGTCTGCTTGGTGTATTGGACTTCCGTCACCAGGATGCCCGCGTTGCCCACGATGACGCGGCCGGGTTCGAGAACGACCTTGAGCGGCACGCCGGAAAGGGCCTTGGTGAGGGCCGCGCCGAATGCGCTGGGATGGGGAGGCTCTTCTTCGTTGTAAGGGATGCCGAGTCCGCCGCCCAAGTCAAGGTAGCGAATGTCCAGGTTCATGGCCTTGAGCTTTTCGTAGAAGGCGAGGAGCTTGTCCAGCGCTTCGAGGAACGGCTCGATGGTGGTGAGCTGGGAGCCTATGTGGCAGTCCATGCCCACGGGCTTGATGGCGGGCAGGTCGCGGGCAAGGGCGTAGGCGTCCAGGGCGGACTCGATGGTGAGCCCGAACTTGTTCTTTTTCATGCCCGTGGAGATGTACGGGTGGGTCTTGGGGTCCACGTCGGGGTTGATGCGGAAGCTCACCCGAGCAATCTTGCCCATGGACTTGGCCACATCGTTGATGCGCTCAAGCTCCTGCACGGACTCCACGTTGAACATGAGAATACCCGCGGAGAGCGCCTGGGCGATCTCCGGAGCCTTCTTGCCCACGCCGGAGTACACGATGCGTTCGGCCGGAACGCCCGCCAGAAGGGCGCGGTACAACTCGCCGCCGGAGACGATGTCCATGCCCGCGCCAAGGGAGGCGAGCAGTTTGAGCACCGCGAGGTTCGAGTTGGCCTTCACCGAGTAGCAGGTCAGGTGCTCCATGGAATCGAAGGCCGAATCAAAGGCCTGGAAGTGACGCTTGAGGGTGGCCGCAGAATAGATGTACAGCGGGGTGCCGTATTCCCTGGCCAGTTCCTTCACACTGAGGCCTTCTGCGAAAAGGCTGCCGTTTTTCATTGCAAAATGGTGCATCGTGTCGGTGCTCCTTCTGTCGGCACGGGATGGTTATTGCGGCGCGGAGACAAAAAGCTCCGAGACGACAAGGCTCAAGGCTGGATAGACGTTGCTGGCCACGATCTGCACCCGGTAGGTCTTTTTCGGATTCAGGTCGCAGGCGGTGATGATGAGGCGGTTCATGTCGCGGCGCATCTCGGGCGCGCCGGGTCCGTAGAAGCGCGAGATGCGCGGCACGAAGGGACATGTTGGGCAACCGTCGCCTGGCTCGTCGCCGATTGGCTCCAGGTGCAGGCGCACGCTGTCCAAATTGGCCCAGGCCCCGGCAAGTTCGCAGTCCACGATGAGGCAGCCTTGCCCGCGTTGCACGTTCATGCTGCGGATGCGGAAGCGGTCTTCGCTGAGCTGCGGCGCGGGCCATTCGCGCTTGCCGCAGGCCAAGAGGCCCGTTCCCAGCAACGCCAGCAGGACAACGGCCGCGATGCGGAACTGGCGCGCGCGGCTTGGTGCGATTCCGGTCATGATGCGCACAGGCTCTTTTTCCATTCGTGCAAAAGGGTGAGGGCGGACATCGGCGTCATGCCATCTACGTCCAGGCGTTTCAATTCCACGAGCATGGGATGCTCCGGCTCCGGCGTCTTGGGCTTCGGCTGGGCGGGCATTCCCGGCAGCAGGGGCTGGCGAGCGGACACCAAAGCTCCGCCGCCAGTCTGCGATTTTTCTTCGAGGGACGCAAGTATTTCGCGCGCGCGCTGGACCACAGGCTGCGGCACACCGGCCAGCCGCGCCACCTCAATGCCATAGCTCTTGTCCGCCGGACCTGGCACCAGCTTGCGCAAGAACACGATGTCGCCCTTCCACTCACGCACGGCGATGTTCATGTTGCGCAAGCCGGGAATGCGGCCTTCCAGCGAGGTCAACTCATGGTAATGGGTGGCGAAGAGGGTGCGGATTCCGTTCTTGCCCCGGCGTGAAAGCTCCTCCACCACGGCCCAGGCCAGAGCCAAGCCGTCGAAGGTGCTGGTGCCCCGGCCGATCTCGTCCAGGATCACCAGGCTGCGGGAGGTGGCCTGCCTGAGGATGCGCGCGGTCTCCATCATCTCCACCATAAAGGTGCTCTGCCCACGGGCGAGGTTGTCGCTTGCTCCCACGCGGGAGAACACGCGGTCCACCAGCCCCAGCCTGGCGGACTGCGCCGGGACGAACGATCCCAATTGGGCAAGAATGCTCATGAGGGCGGTTTGGCGAAGCACCGTGGACTTGCCCGCCATGTTGGGCCCGGTGATGAGCAGGATGCGACGCGCCTCGTCCATTCGCAGGTCGTTGGGAATGTACCCTCCAGCGCCTGTGGCCGCTTCCACAACAGGGTGGCGGCCTTGTGACACCTCCGTCTCGATGCCCTCGTGCAGTTCCGGGCGGCTCCAGCCATTGAGCCGGGCGGCTTCGGCCAGGCCCTGCCAGTAGTCCAGGGCGGCCACTGCCCCGGCCATGAACATAAGCCTGGCCCGCAGCTGCGCCACCTGTTCCCTGAGCTCGCCGAACAGCCGGTACTCAAGGGATTTGCGCTCCTCGGCCGCGTGCTGCAGGCGGTCCTCCAGGTCTTTCAACTCCTGGGTGATGTAGCGTTCGCCGTTCACCAGGGTCTGCTTGCGGATGAAGTGCTCTGGGACCTGTCCCTGATGGGCGTGCGAGATCTCCAGATAATACCCGAAGACCTTGTTGAAGCCGAGCTTGAGTTTGGGGATTCCCGAGGCGTCGCGTTCGCGTTCCAGCATTTCCTGGATGCGCGCCTCGCCGTGTTCCGTGAGTCCGATGAGTTCGTCCAGGGCCGCGTCATAGCCGGGCAGGAACAACCCGCCATCGGTGATGGCAAGCGGCGGCGCATCCACAAAAGCGCGCGAGAGCAGGTCGGTCACTTCCGAAAGATCGTCCCAATTTTTGAGCAGGGACACAATGTCCGCCGGAACTGCGGTTTCCTTGAGGCCTTGGTCCACCAGGGCGCGCAGCTCGGGCAGGCGCTTCAAGCTTTCACGCACGGCCACGAAATCGCGCGGGGTGGCGCGGGAGAGGGCGATGCGCGTGGCCAGGCGCTCCAGATCCTGCACGTTTTCCAGCCTCAGGCGAAGCGCACGGCGGAGTTCGTCGCGGTCGAAAAGAACAGCCACGGCTTCCTGCGTGCGCACAATGGGCGGCAGTTCCCGCCAGGGCTGGCGCAACCGCGATTCAAGCAGCCGCCCGCCCATGGGCGTGACGGTCTGGTCCAGCACATGCCACAGGGTGCCCCCGCCAGGCTTGCCGTCAAGCCTTCGGAATATCTCCAGGTTGCGCTCAGTGACCTCGTCAAGGATCAGGTGCCTGGAGAGGTCCAGGGGGCGGAGTTCGCCCAGTGGCGGCATGTCCGTGCACTGCGTGAGTCTGAGGTAGGCCAAAAGCGCGCCAAGGGCCCGCACCAGCTCGGGCTTGTCGGCAAGGTCGAGGGTATGCAGGTCCGCCGCGTTCTGGCTGGAGAGGACGGCGGCAGTCCCGGCCGTGAGGTCGAAGGCGCTGGGCGAGGCCATTGGCGTCACCTGCGCGGAGAGGTCGTTGCAGTTCGTGGGCAGCTTTTTGCCGGGCGGCAAAATGATTTCGCGTGGATTGAGCTTGCAGGCCCATTGCCACAGTTCGGCCTCGCGCCGGGAGTGCAGGCCGCTCCACTCTGCGGTGGACACGTCCACCCAGCCCAGTCCTCCCGCCCCTTTGTCGGCGTCCCAATAGACGGCGCAGAGGTAGTTGTGGGCCTTGGCCGTGAGGGAAAGGTCCTCGACGATGGTGCCGGGAGTGAGCACACGCGTCACCGCGCGCTTGACCAGGCCTTTGGCCTGTCTGGGATCTTCGATCTGGTCGCAAACGGCGATCTTGAATCCCTTTTCCAAGAGTTGGGCCAGATAGGCGTTGACCGAGTGGTGCGGCACGCCGCACATGGGGATCTTGGCCTCGGAATTGGGATTGCGCGTGGTGAGGGTGATCTGCAGCTCTCGCGCGGCCACTTGCGCGTCCTCAAAGAAGAGTTCGAAGAAGTCGCCCATGCGGAAGAAGAGCAGGGCGTCCGGATGCTCGGCCTTCACCTGCATGTACTGTTCGAACATGGGGGTGAGCTTGGCGCCTTCCATGGTCTGGAATTGCTGGCTCGACTGGTTCACGAGAACTCCTGCCGGAACAGGATGCTGTGCCAGGACCGGCAGCGAGGGCAGATGAAGAAGGCCTTGTCCCAGCGAAACCCACAGGATTTGCACACAAAGCGCTTGCTCTTGCGGGCGTGGCCGAGAAAATACACAAGCTGTTCGCGAAGGAATGGGGTCAGCTCAAGATCAGCAAGCACCAAACTGACCAGCTCAAGGCGCGCCAGCCAGAAGTCGGAGTTGAGCACCAAGGATTTTTCCAGCCAATGGCGCGCGCCATCACAGTCGGCCTCGAAAAGGCAGAGTTTGGCGCAGTAATAGCAAATCAGCGCATCGGGCCTGAGTTCCGACAGCACGCCGACACAGGTCCGTACGAGTTCGCTGATGGTTTCCCTTGAAAGGGGGCGGCCTTGCGCGACCTCTTCAGTGCGGGAGGCCGAGAGGACGTCCAGCAGGCCGTCGAGCAGCAGGAAACGTTGCTCGGAGGGGATGCTGGCGCAGGCTTCGCGCAACGTGTCTGCGAGCATCGGGAGATCGGCTGAAAGGGCGTTATGCACAACGCTTGCCAGCCATGCCTCCGGCGAAGGCGGGTACACCGACAGTGCCTGGCCCACCAACTCGCGGCCCTGCTGGGTTTTGCCAAGGCGGAAGCAGTCACGGGCTTGGCGGGCGAGAAAGTGCGCCTGGGCCATGCTTCGTCCAACCCGGCCGTAATGGTCTGCGGCGCGCTCGTATTCCCCGCAGTCGGCCGCAAGCAGCGCCAGTTCCAACTGCACGTCTTCGGTGTTCCCCAGGTCCTCGGCCGCCTGGGTGTACGCCTCGCGCGCCTTGTCCAGCATCCCGCCGCGCCGGAAGTCCCTTCCGAGTTCGAAGAGGCAGCGGGAGCGCAGCGCCTGATCAAGTCCTTGGCGGTTGATGAGGCTCATGCGGATATGGATGGCCCGCTCGATTTCACCTTGGGAGCGGTAGAGGTTGCCAAGAGCCAGGTAGATCTCGACGGCTTCGGGATTGTTGCGGACGGCCTGCGACAGTTCGTCGATGGCCGCGCGCGTGTCCTGGCGGGTCATGGGTTCGGGGCCGCACGAGGCCTCGCAATCCGTCCGGTTGTGACGTTTGCGGGCTAGGCGAAACAGTGCGTTCCAGGGCACTCGCGGGCTCCTACAGTTCAGATGCCGATGATCCCGAAGGCTGGATTCCGGTTTGGTTCTGAGCCTGGTTCAGCGGCAGGGTGCGGAGCGTAAGGGCTTCGTCCTCAAGCGCTGCATACCGGGTGCGCAGGCTTTTGAGCTCAAAGCCCAGACGGATGCGCTCCACCACGAAGAAAGCCAGGCAGACCAGGGCGCCCAGAAGAAAAGAGATGAGCACCAACAAATACACAGGCAGGGGCAGGGAATACAGGTGAAAGGAAAGGATGCTGAACTCCAACTGCACTGCGGTTGAAAGGGGCTGATTGTTCTGCACGAAGAACAGCATTGAGGCGACGAACAGAATCAGCATTCCAAGGAATTTCAAATAGCGCATGGCGTCTCCTTGTGGCGGCCCGGACTAGCCCAGGGCGTCGAAGTGTGGCTTGAGCGTGGCGTAGGTCGCGCGCAGGTGCTCCGGAATCACGCGGGTTTCGCTGAAAACGGCCATGAAAGAGCTGTCGCCGTTCCAGCGCGGGACGATCTGGAAATGGATGTGCGCGGCGATGCCGGAGCCGGCCGCCTCGCCCAGGTTGAGCCCGGCGTTGACTCCATGGGGGTTGAGGGCCTTTTTGAGGATGCCGATGCAGGCCCGCATGAGGTCCATGCATTCGTGGGATTCCTCGGCCGAAAGGTCCGTAAGGCAGCTTACGTGACGGTAGGGCGTGACCATGAGATGCGCGTTGTTGTACGGGTACCGGTTCATGATGACGTAGCTGTGAACCCCGCGGCGCAGGATGAAGCGTTCCGCGTCCTCGCCCGTGTGTTCTGGAATGCAGAACACGCACTCGGCAGGTTTCGGACCAAGAATGTACTCCATGCGCCAGGGCGCCCACAGGACGTTCATGAATCTCCTCGACTTTTCAAATCGTTGTGCAACGGTTTCATTTCAAGAGCTTTACCTTGCCCGGTTGCGGAGGGCAAGCCCGCCGTCGGCACCAGGGGATTGCTGCGGTGATTGGGCGAAATCCGGCAAGGCTGGCCTCTATCAGCACCCTCGCGGGCGTCGGCTGTGCCCAACTCCTCTGGATCATTGATGACGCGGCTTCTTTGCGGTCTGCGGCTCCGCTGTGCCCGATCCGCCGGGTTCCAGTCCTCGAATAAGCGACTTCGCGAGCTCGACCTGTTTGTCCCGCGTGACCGCTGCTCCGTCTATGGCGGCCGCGCGTACCTTGCGCAGCACACGGGCGAAGTTCGGCCCGTTTTTCAGTCCCATTATTTTCAAGTCACTGCCGTCAATGAGCAGTTCCTGTGTTCTTAACCTGGTAAGATATTGTGAAATATTTTTTCTCATTATTTCCCGGCGGCTTCTGGCCATCAGGAAAAGCACGCCTTCGACAGGCAGCGGGTCCAGGGCGAAGTAGATATCGCTCATGCTTGATTGCGTCTCGGCCCATGTCATGAGCCTGGCGAGCGACTCTCCAAGCAGATCACGCAACGCCAGGAATTCGCGCAGCTCCCGGTCGGAAAAGCGGAGTCGGCGGCAGACCAGCTCCAGGCTGTCTCGCTCGGCTCCCATGGTGAGCCCGAGCATGTAGAGCTTCCAGGTGTTCACGGGCGGCTCAAGGTAGAGCAGCCTGTACCAGTCGTGCACCTTGCGCAATTCCATGAGCACTCGCGTTCGGTCCGCATCAAGATGCAGCTGTGGGTGGATTGCTGCCAACAGTTTGAGATCCTGCAGGCGGCTTAAGCATTCCAAAACGTTCTCCTCGTCCAGGATGAGCTGCAGCTCATGGGCGATGCGCGCGCCGGAGAGTCTGGAGAAGAGGTTCAGCTGAACGGCGTTCTTGATGAGGCGCAAGGTCTGGCCGTCGATGCGGAAGTTGAATCGCTGCTCGAAGCGCACGGCACGCAGGATGCGCGTGGGGTCTTCCACGAAGCTCAAGGAGTGCAAAACCCGAATGGTCTTCTCCTTGATGTCCCGCTGGGAGCCGAAGAAGTCCATGAGTTGGCCGAAATGTCCGGGGGACAGGTTCAACGCCAAGGCGTTGATGGAAAAATCACGTCGGTAGAGGTCCATCTTGATGGAGGAGAGTTCGACGGTCGGCAGGGCCGTCGGGTATTCGTAATACTCCAGGCGCGCGGTGGCTACGTCGATGCGCTGTCCATCTGGGAACACGACTACCGCAGTCTTGAATTTCTGGTGCTCCTTGACGCGACCCTGCCTAGCCTGGGACAGGGCGTGGGCAAAGCGGATGCCGTCCCCTTCCACCACAAGGTCGATATCGAGATTCGGCCGCGCGAGGAGAATGTCGCGCACGAATCCGCCAACGGCATACACCTTGTAGCCCAGCTCCTTGGCCAGCAGCCCCGCCTGCTCCAGCAGGGCGATGATGGAGCCGGGGAGCCGCGTGCGCATGACGCTTCTGATGTTGCGGTCGCGCTTGGGGTCCGGAAGCAGGGTCTCCGGGATGCGCGCCGACTCTTCCACCAGCAGGTTCACAAGGTCGGTTCTCGTGATCACGCCGATGATCATTCCGTTCTCGACAACAGGGAGAAAGCGTTGCCGCTTGCCGATGACGATCTCCATGACCTGGTGCAAAGTAGCGGTAGGTGCGGCCGTGGTGAAATCCGTGACCATGTATTCCGCCAGAGGCACGGATTTCAGCCCGTGCCCAACGGCCTTGTCCGCCGTGCGCTGGTCAAGCAGACCAACGCAGCGCATGGTGCCCGGCATAACAACCGCCACACTTTTCAGGCCAAAGCGGGTCATGAGCTCGGCCGCGTCAGCCATGGGGCGATCGGAGTCGATGACCTTGGGCGGCTTGGTCATGAGCGATCCGGCCGTGATCTGCGGGTTGATGTGCGAATAGAGCAGGGCGAGCAGTTCGTCGCGCACCTCGCTCAAGGTCTTGTCCTTAACCGTGGCCGAAGCGGCGTAGCCGTGCCCGCCGCCGCCGAAGAAGGAGCAGATGAAGCCCACGTTCACGTCGCTGGCGCGTGACCTGGCCACGATGTGGATGCGGTCGCCCATGCGGCCAAGCGCGAACATCACGCGAACGTTTTCCATGTCGATGAATTTGTGCACAAGGTAGGCGAAGTCGCTGATGAACTCCTCGGTGCTCACCTCGGCGATGGTGACCTCAATACCATGAAAATCATGCGTCTTCGCCGATTCGATCATTTCCGAAAGCACGCGTATTTGCTCGGAGGACAGGTCGCGGGCGAGCAGGTCCGAGATCACGCCCAGGTCCATGCCATGGCGGCGCAGCCAGGCCGCAGCGTCGAAGTCCTCCGGCGTTGTGGAATTGAAGGCGAAGGAGCCTGTATCCTCGAAAATGCCCAGCCCCAGCACGGTTGCTTCCTCAACGCTGGGCGTGATGCCTTTGCTCATGAGCTCGTGGATAATGATCGTGGTGGTCGAGCCCCAGGACTTGACCAGCGAGTATTCAGCGGGAACGTCTTCCTCGGTGTCGGGATGGTGGTCGTACACATGTATGCGGATGCCCGGCTTGTCCAGCAGGGCCTGCACGTGCGGCACGCGCGACTTCTGCCGGGTGTCCACGATGACCAGCAGTTCCACGTCTGTTGGGTCTATGTCTTTGAAAGCCCGGAAGTTGAACAGGTAGGTAGTGCTTTGGATGTAGAAGTTCCGGAGGTTCTTCTCCTGGCTGCCGGGAAAAATGAGGGCCGCACCGGGGTACAGGCGGCTTGCGGCGATGATGGCGGCCAGCGCGTCGAAATCGGCGTTGGCGTGGGCGGTGATCACCGCCCGCGGACGGGGCTTGGCGGGTGCGTTCATGAGGAGGTTCCAGGTCGTCGCTGGGCCTGCGTGGCGAAGGCCGTGGAACGAGGGTGGTATTGTTCGTGGATGCGCATGAGCCTGCCGGACTGGATATGGGTGTAAATTTCCGTTGCGTTGATGGCCGCATGGCCAAGCAGCAGCTGCACAGTGCGCAAGTCGGCCCCGCCTTCCAGCAGGTGCGTGGCGAAGGTGTGCCGGAAGGTGTGCGGTGAAATGCTCCGGCGGATGCCGACTTCCTCGGCATAGCGCTTGATCAGCTTCCAGATACCCTGACGGGTGAGGCCCTTGCCGGAACGGTTGAGGAAAATGTTTCGGCACACAGGCTTGAAGGCGGCCCTCTTGAAATCGAGATAGTCGCACAACAATTTTTGCGCGGAAAAATGTATGGGCACCAGGCGTTCCTTGGACCGCTTGCCGAACACGCGCAAGATGCCCGTCTGTGGGTCGAAGTCGCCCAGCTCAAGTCCGGTGAGTTCGGATATGCGCAGTCCCGCGGCGTACAGCAGTTCCAGCATGACCCTGTCTCGGTAGCCGAGAAGCGTGGAGGGGTCGGGCTGGGCGAGCAGGGCGTCCATTTCTTTGCGGGTCAAGAACTCTGGGAGTTGCGCAGGAAGCTTGGGGCTGTCGAGCAGGGCGGACGGGTCCTCTTCGAGCAGTCGCGCCTGCACGGCGAAGGCGAAAAGGCCCCGCAGTGTGGACAATATGCGGGCGAGACTGGCCGCGGCCAGTTTGCGGGCCCGCAAATGGGTCAAAAAGAGAAACAGGTGGCGCGTGGTGCAGGTTTCAAGCTCCTCCCCAAGGCCGTCCAGGAAAGCAAGGAGGGCGGCGATATCCGTGCGGTACGCGGCAAGCGTGTTTTCAGAAAGCCCGCGCTCGACCGTGAGGTGCTCAAGGTATCGGTCCGCCATTGGAGGCAGGGGCGCATTGGGCGTGTCGTGTTGGGCGTTGTTCATCGGATCATCACCGTTGATGGCGTTAGGCTGCGAAGACAGGGCACTCCACAAGGGCGCGCCATGTTGGGGCTGTCGCCTCGGCGTGCCTCCTGCACGTCCTAGCCCGTATCGCGGCCCAGGGCAAGGCGGCCGACCATGCGGCAAGTCGTGCCGCTCGATTGACAGTGATCGGCGCTGGCATTACAGAGACGGTTCATTTGCACCCAAAGGAGCCTCGAATGTCCGATTTTCAGCTTGCGCAGCGTCTTGCGACTCTCCCGCCATATCTTTTCGCCGCAATTGACAAAGCCAAGGAAGAAGTCCGCGCCAAGGGCATGGACATCATCAGCCTGGGCATCGGCGATCCCGACCTGCCTACGCCCGACTTCATTATCGACGCATTGAACGCCGCGGCCCGCAAACCCGCCAACCATCAGTACCCCTCGTACATCGGTCTGCGCAGCTTCCGCCAGTCCGTTGCCGACTGGTACAAGCGCCGCTTCGGGGTGGTCCTTGATCCGGACACCGAAGTTGTGAGCCTTATCGGCTCCAAGGAAGGCATTGCCCATTTTCCCCTGGCTTTCGTCAACCCGGGCGACGTGGCCCTCATCGCCACGCCCAACTACCCGGTGTACGGCGTCACCACTGAGTTTGTCGGCGGCATACCGATGTATTTGCCGCTTACCGACGAGAATAACTTCTTGCCCGACCTCGACGCCATCGACAACGACACCTGGAAGAAAGCCAAACTCATCTACATCAACTACCCCAACAATCCCACGGCCGCCACGGCCCCTCGCTCCTTTTACGAGAAGCTCATCGAGAAGGCCAAGGAATTCGGCGTCATCGTGGTCCACGATGCGGCCTACACAGAAATCTACTTCGACGAGGCCAACAAGCCGCTTTCGATTCTTGAAATTCCTGGCGGAAAGGATGTGGCGATCGAGTTCCATTCCTTGTCCAAGACCTACAACATGACTGGCTGGCGCATCGGCATGGCCGTGGGCAACGCCTCCTTGGTCAAGGGCTTGGCGAAGATCAAGGAACAGATGGACTCCGGCATCTTCCAGGCCGTGCAGGAGGCTGGAATGGTGGCGCTGGACCAGGGGGATCAGTTCTGTGACGGCCTGCGCGCCATTTACAAGGAACGTCGCGATGTGGTGATCGAGGCGCTGAAGAAGACCGGCATTTCCTGCCGCGTGCCCGATGCCAGTTTCTACATCTGGTCCAAGGTGCCGGGTGGCCTCTCCAGCCAGGATTTCGTCACCAAACTGCTCAAGCAGACCGGCGTGGTCACCACTCCGGGCAATGGCTTCGGCGCGCCGGGCGAGGGCTATTTCCGCATCTCGCTCACTGTTGACACGGATCGACTGAAGGAGGCTGTGTTACGGATTTCCCAACTCTAGACGCCTACGTTTCCCTGGGCTCCAACCAGGGGGATCCCGAGGCCAACATCGAAGAGGCGCTCCATCGTCTGGAGCATTATGGGTCTGATCTGCGCCTCGACGCGCAGTCCCCCTTGTACCGCACCGAGCCCCAGGACGTGCGTGACCAGCCTTGGTTCGTCAACAGCGTTGTCCGCTTCAAGGTGGGGTCGGATATTTGGGCGCCCGAAGGCCTGTTGTCCGCGCTGCAGGCCGTTGAGGCCAAGATGGGCCGTGTTCGCGATGTGCCACGCGGTCCCAGAATCATTGATCTGGACCTGCTGCTCTTCGGGGATGTCGTCATGCAGGGAGAGTACCTGACCCTGCCGCACCCGCGCATGATGCGCCGGGCCTTTGTGCTCGTCCCTCTGCGGGACATTGCTCCTGGTCTTTTGCTCCCCGGCGGCGTAAGCATTGATCAGGCCTTGGCGGGGCTTTCCTTTGGGCTGGACGGCCGCAACATCAGCCAGAAGCAGGGTGGGCAGCCGCTGTAACCGTTTGCCCGTGCTTCAAGGACGATTTCCATGATGAGTCTGACCAAACTGCTTGTTCTGGCTATCTGCGCCTTCATTGTCTGGAAACTCTTCGCCGGCGACAAGCGCTGGAAGGAGAACAAGGCCAAGGAGCAGAAGGAGGACCTTGTCGCCTCCGGGGAGATGGTCAAAGATCCCGTCTGTGGGGCATATGTGTCCAGGCACGGCGACATCCGCGTGCGGCACGGCGATGTCGTGCTGCACTTCTGCTCGTATGAATGCCGTGAACAATACTTGAAGCGGCTGGAAGGCGAGGGCGGCGGCAAGGACGGGGACGCCCAGGCCTGAACCACAGCAGGGGAGCGCCACCATGAAAATCTTTCTCGACAGCGCGAACCTTGAGCAGATCCGCCAAGCCAAGGCTCTGGGCGCCATTGAGGGCGTGACCACGAATCCCAGCCTGCTTGCGCGGGAAAAGGGCGATTGGAAGCGCGCAATCCGGCAAATATGCAAGGAGATAGACGGTCCGGTCAGTGTCGAGGTCATCGCCACAGAGGCGTCGGCCATGCTCACCGAGGCGCGTGATCTGGTGAAGATCGCCCCGAACATCGTCGTAAAAGTTCCACTGACGCTTGAAGGACTCAAGGCCATTGCTGAGCTGCACCGGCGCGGCATCGAGACCAATGCGACCCTCGTGTTTTCAGCCAACCAGGCTTTGCTCGCAGCGAAAGCCGGGGCGAGCTTCGTCAGTCCCTTCATCGGGCGCCTCGACGACATCGGGCAGGATGGAATGCAGACGCTGCAGGACATCATGACCGTTTTCCGGAATTATGACTTGACCACGCAGGTGCTGGCCGCCAGCATCCGGCACGCCAACCATTTTTTTCAGGCCGCCATGCTCGGAGCCGATGCCGCAACGGTCCCGCCAACGGTGCTCTTCGACCTTGTGCAGCACCCCCTGACCGAAATCGGGCTCGCGAAGTTCCTGGAGGACTGGAAATCACGATGACCGACAGCTCTCTTCCGGTGCGGTCGCCCTGGTCACCGTATGTCTCATAATGTAAATTATGTAAACTTTGCCGCATAAAGCCGCGCATCCCCCTCTTCCACGCAGTGTGCCGGTGGAGTGCGGGGAGCACCAACCCGCAACCGCTGCGCGTCAGGCGCGCAACGTACATGACCGGGGCCATACGCTGATGAATACGCCTTTTTTCCGAGTTGCCACACCTGGAATTCTCGCGGGAACCCTGTTTATGGCCATCCTGATTGGATTTCCGGCCGAGATGGCCGCTGCCAAGAAAAGCACAGCCAAGGCTGTCGCCAAGCCCGCCGCAGAAGCTTCCCGGTTGCCCCAGAAAGCCGATGAATCAGGATTGGCGTATGAACAATGGCTCAAAAAGTACGGCGCCTATGACCGTCTTGCCGCCAGCGCCGCCACTGCGGCGGACGATGGCAGCGGCGCGTCCGTGCTGAAGCGTGCGGAGGCCCAACTTCTTCAAGGCACTCCACGGGAGGCGCTGACCATTATCCAGGGACAACCGCCCTTTGAGGACAAGGCCTTGGAAGCAAAAAGGCTGTGGCTTGGCGGTAATGCGCATAGGGCTTTGGGCGACCCTTATCAGGCTGTGGTCTGGTACAGCCAGGCCTCCCAATTCATGGATGCAAAACAGGTCAAGGCGCGCTTGACCGCCGAGCCCGGCTTGGAAGCCCTTTGGGTAGATGTCTGGCGCAGGCAATTCTGGGCTTATGTGGGCAATCCTTCCGTATCGCGAGAGGCGCTTGGCGAGACATTGCGGATGCTGCTTGCCCAGGCGGAAGCGGCCTGGGGAACCGCGAATTTTTGGGGCAAGGCAAAAGAGTCCCTTGAACAGGCTGAAGGCGGCGAGCCTGGAACTGGCAAGCACACCGATGCCAAGGACGCTTCACTTGTTGTCAACGAGGCCGACCGGCTGCTTCTTTCCCGTGCGGTGGCTGCTGCGGCGCTTGAGGATTATGGGATTTCCCGTGACTTGCTCAGGCAGGTTTCCGTGCCGGCGTTGCGCGAGTTTTGGGCCGGTTTTGCGGAATTTCTCGAAAGCGGCAAGGCGCCGGACGTCAAGACGCTTGCCACCACGGGGCACGCCAAGGCCGCGGGGTTTTGGAGCGCCAACCTCTTGGCCTCGTACGCCGAGAACCGGCAGGACTGGCTTCTAGGCAGCTCCGCTTCCTCCTGGACACGCTTTAAATCCAGCTTGGCCAAGCTCTCGCGCGAGGAGGCCCGACAAGCGGTCGAAAAGGAATTGCAGTCCCTTCTGCTCTCCGAAGAGATGTCGCGGCATTTGCGTTCCCTCAAGTTTGTTCTGTGCATGGAGGAAGGCGATCTGGATTCGGCGCGGGAGATCTGGCAGGGGCTTGAAGCACGCAAGCTCCCGATAAGCCTACGCCTGTCCGGGGCCCTCGCCTTTGGCGAAGAACTCAAAAATTTGCTCCCCCAGGAGATTGGAGCCGCAGGACGCCTCTCCCCTGCCCTTGCGGCCCTGCTTTCGGCTGGCGGCGTCGGGACTCCCCTGCCTGGCGAGGCCCCGTTCTGGATTCGCATCGAGGTCGGTAAAGGCAACACGGTTGGCAAGGCATGGCCCTTGGATCGGTTGCTGGTCCTTGCCGACTGGCAGGCACGCGGAGGGGCAGCCGCAAACACCGACTTGGCCCGCCGCTCGGCGTTCCTTTTCCCCGATACCGCATACGGGTACGACTGCCTCTTGGCCCTGGCACAGAAGGCTGTGGAAAGCCGTTCGTTTCAGCTTGCCGAAGCCTACCTTGGTCGTATGGCAAATTTGCCGTCCGACAAACAGCGCACCACGGCACGACTTGGTTTGAAAGCCAAGCTGGAACGCGAAAGCGGCAATGATGAACAGGCGTTGGCCACCTACCGGGAGTTGCTAGCCCTTGGGGTGGACATGGCTCCACGGACCCGTCTGGATGTCGCCACGTTTTTGCAGCTTAAGGGAGATTTTGACAGCGGGCGCGAGCAGTTGCTGATTCTGTGGGAACAGCGGGACAAGCTCGAGCGCCCCGTGCAGGCCGAGGTGCTGTTCTGGCTGGGCGAGGGAGAGCATTCATTGCGCAACTATGATGCAGCGCTGGATTATTATCTGCGCTTGGCATATCAATACGCGCACGAGCCCATGTGGCCAACCGTGGCCTTGTATCGGTCCGCGATGATCTATGAAATCAAGGGGAACTACGAGACCGCCAAGAAGTTGCTGCGTTCCGTCATCGCCTCGGCTGACACCAAGGAAGCCCAGGAGGCTGCGAAAAACCGGCTGAACGCACTGGAGACCAAGACCGGCAAAACCGCCCCGCAAAAGGAAGGTGGCGGCGCCATGTATCCCTTCTGATCCCCTTGCCCGTCTGCGACGTTCAAAGAGGAGTAGCTCATGGCCCAGGATTTTCGTGGTTTGCTCAAGGAAAAGATGAGGAATCCTGATGTCGGCGAACGCTGGTTCGAGGATTTCGAGATCGGATGCGTGTTTTATTTCTCCGTTCAGGCCAGCGCCCTGCACGAGAGCACTCCCAGCGCTTTGCTTGACGACATCTCGGGATATACGGCTTTCCAGGTGACCCTGCAGGCCCGCAGTGGCGTGTTCACCTATGGCAAGCGCGGCGCTTGGCAGCATTTGGAGAATACGCCCTGGTGGCATCTCTTTGAGCCAGAGTCGCCGCTGCTTCTCGTCGCCCCCAATGTGCCGACAGCCACAGTGCAGCAGATTTTTGAGGATCTGCACGCCTGTGTTGAGGCGCATCCGGAAATGGCGAAACGGAAGTGTCAGCGGTCGCTTAGCGTGTGCTGAGTGCTACCGCGGCTGTTCCGTGTCTTTTGTGTTCGTATTGGCCGATTGCTGGACAGCGCCTTGTCTGCGGGAAAGCATGTGCCTGCCCGCATACAGGAACAGCGCGACTCCGAGGCAGATGGCGACAATGCGCACCAGTCTCCCTGTGTCCCCGCTGAGCATGAAGCCGCCGGTAAGCTGGCCAAGATGGCTGAAGACGAGGCACAGGGGGGCGGAGAAGAGGATCGTGCCCCATACGTAGGTCCGCAATGGCATCGACGTAAGGCCAAGCAGGAAGTTCACCACACCGGAAGGAACGGCGGGGTTCAGGCGGACAAAGGCGATGACCTTCCAGGGGGTCTTCTCCATGTTAGCGCCCAGCCGTGAAAGCAGGGAAAGGTTGAACCCGCGGGCGAAGGGCTGGCCGAACGCGCTACGCGCGAACGAAAAAGCGAGTGTTGCGCCAAGACTGCTGCCAAGCAGGGAAAAGGCCCCGCCAACGGCTGTGCCCCAGAGGAACCCGGCTCCGATGTTCAACGGCATTGTGGGCAGCATAAAGAGCATGGCAAGGGCGTATATGCCGATAAACGCCACAGGGGCCAGGAGAGGGTGCTCGCGCACAGCCAGGAGCACTCCTTCGGAGTTGAGCAGGTTCTGGTCCCAAAGACGCCAAGCCAGGCTGGCGAAAATGATGAAGAGCAGAACTAACGCCACTTGGCGGGCCTTGGCGAACGGTGGCCGACTGGCGGCGGGTGAAGGCTTCGGATTCATCATGTCCCATGGTTTCAGTATCTGCGAGTGAACGGTCCGGGAACCCGGCTTCGGGCGGGAACGCGTGGCCCTGTTGTCCATATACCAACAGCCTTCGGGTCGTAAAGGCTTGAGGCGTCCGGGCGCTACCGTGCGCGCCAACGGCAACCGAGGTTCAGCGTTCATGCCAGCGACATGCTCAACGCTTGCGCCAAACAGGCGCGATTTGTTTTTGTTTCTGGCGTTGGCGATTCTTTGCTACGCAGACAAGATCGTGCTTGGTCCGCTCGCCTTTGTCGATATCTACGACAGTCTTGAAGTCCATTTCGTCCATTTTCGCAACATGTGGAAGCTCTGGACGGAGTTCGGCCCATTCAGTTGGTATCCGTTCCATGCCGGTGGCGCTCCAAGCTTCGCAGGCCAGCATCCTCCTTGGCATCCGGCCGTGCTCCTGGCCGGTATGTTGCCGCTTTGGCTGCTTTCGTTGTTATGGAATATCGGGCAGATGTGCTTGGCCGGGTACGGCATGTCGCGCTTTCTGCCCTTGCTGTTCGGCATTTCTCGCCGCAGCGCGCTTTTGGCGGGCGTGCTATTTTCCATCACTTGGGTAAGCGGCAATGTGCACTTCGTCATGTCCTACGCCTTCCCCGCAGTGTTTGTCTGGTGCGTGGAGCTCTGCACGGCCGATTCTTCCAAGGGGCAGCGGGTGCTCGCCGCCATCTGCATCGCTTTGGCCAGCGTGTTTTCCTTCCCTGTGCTGACGCTCCCGCATTTCCCGGTGTTTCATCTTGCTCTGGTCCTATTGCTTGGGCGACATTTGCCCGATTTTCGCCGTCAGGTGGCTGGGGTATTTCTCGTCTGGACGGGGTTCGTGCTGTTGTTCTCGCCGACCGTTGTAAGTTTGTTCGAATACATCCCCTACGCCCAACGGCAATGGGATTTTGCCTACCCGGGACATTGGCCCGCGCTTTTAAGTTTTTTCAAGTGGTTGAAAGGGCGATTGGCCGATCAACAGTTGATTGCGTTATTGATCATGGGGCTGCCGTTTTTGTCTTGGCGACCTTTTCGCGTGAGCGCCTTATTGGGGCTGGGCATTCTTCTTGTGTCAGGCGTGTTCAGCAGCGATTTGAAGGGGCTCTTCGCAGGCAGTTTCCTGCTCAAAATGGATTTGTTCATGTTCGCCACCTGTCTTGGGCTCGTGAGCGCAATGCTTGCGGGGTTGGCTCTTGAGGCGTTGACGCGCTCGGACAAGGGGGTGCGCTGGCCCTTGGCGCTTGCGGCGTTGGCCGTCTTGCCGTGTTTCGGCGCGGCGCACAAGGTCTTGGCCTACGCGTTTTTCTTGGGCGCTGGCCTGGCAGGGGTGTGCATCATGCGCCGGAAACAGCCCCGTTATCCCTCTCGTGCGGCCATCGCGCTGATGGTCTGCCTGGCCGCCGCGGCCATGTTGACGCGACAGCAGTTCATGACCAGCGGCATGTTCGCCCCCTACGCCCAGGGGATGAAGGGCCACGACTCCCTGGCCGCCTTGGCCGAAACCTATTGGCGTCAGCCTTTCCGCACGGCTTGCGTGGACGTGCACCCCGTTGTTGCGCAGAATCTTGGGTTTGATACCGTTGGCGGCAAGGGGCCGTTGTTTAACAAGCACTACAAGGATTTGGTCGGCGAGGCCTTGCGCCCACAGCTGAATAACGCCGAGCAGTTCTCAGGTTTCAATACCCTGTGGCGGCAGCTGTACCTGACCCGGTTGCACACCGACCATGACCAGCGTTCCTGGGTCCTGGACAAAGCTCCGTTACGTGATGTGGCCGACTTCAACTGGAATCTTCTCTACGCCCTCAATGTCAGCCATGTTTTGTCCGATCGGGAGATCGGCGGCATGTCGGCGGTGGCGGGACGTCCGACACTCTCCCCCGGTTTCGGAGAGCAGTCGTCGTTTGTGGCGCGGCTGGGGCTGTCCAGCACGTATTCTTTGCCGCTCTATCTGTATGGACTCAAGGATCCCTTGCCGCGGGTGCGCCTGACAGACCCCCTGTTCGTCCCACAAGGCGAGTCCGTTCCAGAGCGCATGGGACGCGCCGACTTGGACGAATTGCGCCGCGTGGCCTATCTTACGCAGGCCGAGGCACGCTTTTTCCCGCCACCTCCCCCCTTGCGGCGCTTTGTGCCGGAATTCGAGTCCCCTGTGGGAACGGTGCGCCTGGCCCACTGGTCTCCAGACCGCATACGAGTCAACGGAATCGCCGAACGACCCTGCGTTTTGCTTTTGGCGAACAACTTCGACCCTGGCTGGAAAGCTGTTTTGTCCAATGGCACAGTTCTGCCAACGTTCCGGGCCAACCACGCCTTTCTGGGGGTGAGGATCTCCGAGCCAGGGCCGTTCAGCCTCGCGTTCGTCTACTCTGCTCCGCACATCTGGTGGCTTTGCCTGGCCTCTGCGTTTGGCCTGGGGCTCCTGTTCGTTCCACTGGCCTGGCCCGTATCCGAACGCCCGTTCTCTGCTCCGGCCATATTGGACCAAGAGGCTCCAGCCTTTGCCGTTAGTCGGAAAACGGCATTGTTGTGCGGCATCGGCGCTGCTGCCGTATGGGCCTTGGCGTTTGGTTTGTTCGTCATGGGGCGGCACAAGGGGCCGCAGAGTGGAAGCCTCGGCTATGCCTTGTGGAGCATCCCGAGCATGGGAGTGCTTGTGGCGTGCTGGACCAGGGCGCTCTTGCGCCGCATCTGAGCCTGTTTATGTTTTGCCAGCGAAAAAAAGGCCGCCTCGTGTCGGGGCGGCCTTTTGGGGTGTATTGTCAGGCAAGCGTTGCGGGGGTGCCTATTTCCACCACACCACTTCGCGCAGGAACTGGAAGTAGTATGCGGCGCCCCAGCGCAGGACCTGCAGCTTGCGCTCGCCGCCGATGCGTGGTGGCTCATCGCCGGGGATCTCCGCGATTTTGAGCTTGCGCTTGGCCGCCCGGCAGGAGAGCAGCGGCTCCCAGCTGATCTTGGTGCCGAAGAGTTTTTCCGGCAGGGCGAAAGCCGAATCGCCCATCAGCTCCAGGTCGTAGGCCAGCTGTTTCTTATAGGCGCGGTAGATGACCATGACATCGGTGTATTTGCCGCCGTGCAGCAGGTTGACCGTCTTGGTGAAGAGCCAGTTGCCGAAGCCGGTGACGATGTCGTCGTCCGCGCTCTTGGCCGGGCCAAGGTAGCGTGAGGCGATGACCATGTCGTAGCCTTCGCGCATCTTGGCGATGAGGTCGGGCAGGATTTCGGCCACGGAGTTGCCGTCCGGGCTGAAGGTGACGATCACG
>NZ_FZOC01000011.1:0-65019 GCF_900188225.1 Humidesulfovibrio mexicanus
CGGTTGGTTGACCGTGTCAGGCCGGTTCAGGTGGCATGAGGATTTGACACGGCAAAGATGAAGGGGCTTGCCTTTGCGGAGGCAAGCCCCTTCATCTGGACAGCGGGGCGGTTCCATAAGCACAAGTAGATGGGGCCCGCGTTATGATTGTTCTCCTTGGCCATTCAAGCGAGGAGGCATGCGAACGCCTTTGAGCCAAAAGGACAACAGACCGCCCAAGAGGAGGCAGATGTCTGCGGACAAGTACATTTTGAAGCTCCGCACGACCCAATACATGGGGAATTCCGTTGGCGTTCCGGCCACCCAAGCGGCCTGAAGCCACTGCATCACAAGAAAGAGCCACAGCAGGACTGTGACTGTAAGGGCAGCAGTTCCTGCGCGTCGTTTCAGGATTGAAATTCGCGCTCCACCTTGATCCCCCCTCCGCCAGAGCAGCCAAAACAGGCAAAGACATGCTGGGCCGGCTAGAAAGGCAAAGCCTTCGAGCGCTTTCGGGAGTTGGCGCGCGGCATCCGGTGGCCAAGTTGTTATGGTCCAGAGCCATGAGTGGACCAGCGCTTTGACCAGCAGGGTTACCCCCAATACCACTAACGGCAACCATCGTTTCATCGTGTTCACCCTGTTGGACGGCCTCATCTGCTACTCCTGGTCTGTGCGGCAGTAGTCAAGGACGTCTCGTGCCTGCTCGTGGCAATCGTTCGCGCCAGGCACCCATATCCCGGAAGGGGTGCCGGGCTTGATCAGCTTGTTGACGCAATTTTCATCAACGTTTGGTACGGGCCAGCATTCAGCGTTTGGCGCCTTGGATTGCCCTGTATGGTCAGTCCACTCCGTATCGACGAATAACCCGCCAGAATCGCCATTGCGCCCGGGGACACCTCTCCCGACTTCTCCCTGGCCGGATTCATATGTGTCTGTCTTGAGCCAATGGTGCGGAATTCCCGTCCACTGAAATCCAGGGATTTCGTTTGGGCGCTCGCAGAACTGCACCTCCAGCCCCCACGCATCCACCCGGTTCACCGGATCATCGACGCAGTAGCCGTACCAGTCGCTGTCGCCGCCCTTTGCGCCCATGGGGTCAAGGGCGGTGAAGCGGCCGGTGTCGGCGTCGTAGTCGCGCCAGACGAAGCGCGTCAGGCCGGTGTCGGCGTCAAAGAGCCCGCCTGCGAAGCCGATGGGCAGGCGCACCACATCGCCCCGGACCTGCAACAGGTTGCCGAAGCTGTCGTATTGCATCGTCTGTACAACATGGCCATCTGTTGTGGCAAGGGCCAGGGGCGTGCCGACCTGATCGCAGAGCAGCAGGTACGAGTCGTCGCCGTTCGTCACGCCAACGGGCGTGCGGCCCTCATGGTACGCCAGCCTCCACCACTCGCGTCCGTCATGGAATTCCGTGAGCCGCAGCGGGTCCAGCCACTGGTAGGCCTCGACGACCCGCCCGTTTACACGCTTCTGCGTCCGCTGGCCCTTGGTGTCGTAAGCGTAGTCGATACGCCGCCCATCCGGCAGGTCCACGCGCAGCAACAGGCCCGAGGGTTCGTACAGGTAGCGCGTCTCCTCGTCGCCAACCATCCGCAGATTCCTGAAGCCCGCGCGATCGTGGCCGTATTGAACGGTTCCGGTCTGCCCCAACCGGTTGCCCAGGCTGTAGCTGTAGCGCCGCTCGCCGCGGAAACGTTGCGGGTTGATGTCGGCAAGGCGACGGCCCTCGCCGTCGTACTGGTAGGACTCCAGCAGGCCGCCGGAGCCATCGGTGACGCGGGCGAGGCGACCTGCGGAATCGTAGGCATAGCGCCGGATTTCGGACTCGCCCCCGAGGTTCAGGGTGCGTTCTGCGATGCGGCCGCGTTCATCGCGCCGCACTGAAATAGAAGGGGAGGACATGGCTGCTCCTTGCGTTTGCGCGCCAGGCAAGATGCCCGGCACAAATTACGCAAGCATAGCATGGGGTTTGGGGGGTGGACAAAAATACCCCGTTTTTGGCCGGTAAAAGGACAAAAATAGCGGGTTGACAGGGTTTGAGGGGAGCGCGTGGAGTAGCACAACTCCGGCCCGTGTTCTCAAATCGTATGCCCGGAATTCTCAGCTTGAATGCGCGGTTGCATGGGCCGGTCAGTGCCGAATCGCGCGCAGTTGTTCACGACTGTTTCACCCCGCCCACAAAATGTAGTGCAAAGATGTAGTGCAGCAAAGAAAAAGGGTTTGCGAATCGCTTCGCAAACCCTTGATTTCTCTGGTGGAGCTGGAGGGAATTGAACCCACGGCCTCTTGAATGCCATTCAAGCGCTCTCCCAACTGAGCTACAGCCCCACGGCGTTGGGAAGCACTGTCTAGCCAAAGGCGCGGCCGGTTGTCAACCGAAATTTCTATCCTTCGGCACGTGAATTCTCCTGCTCACCATGTTGCAAATGACGGAGAAGACGCATAATTCACAAGACAGTATGCAAAGCCTGAAAAAAGCCCAGATTTGCCGCATCACCACCACTCCAGGAGGACAGTCCATGCCGATGCACAAAGCGCCTTCACTTTCGAAGCTTGCCTGGCAGCTTGCTTGTGCCCTGGTTTTGACAACGGCCCTTGCCGCCCAGGCCCTGGCCTGCACCACCACCATTGTTGGCAAGAAGGCCTCGGCCGACGGCTCGGTCATGGTCTCCCACTCCGACGACGGCCTAAACGACGCCCGCCTGGTCTACGTGCCCGCCAAGGACCACGCGCCGGGCTCCATGCGACCGGTGTACTACTCGCACTGCTCGCTGGACTTCAAGCCCCAGTGGGGCGGCACGGTGAGCCACCGCATCGTGGACGGCGGCCGCGCCCCGGCCTACGCAACCGGCCCCCGGCCCGGCATGTCCGGCGACCCCAGGAGCGTTCCCCTGGGCTTCATCCCCCAGGTGGCCCACACCTACGCGTATTTCGACGCCAACTACGGCATCATGAACGAGCACCAGCTGTCCATCGGCGAGTGCACGGACAAGGCCAAGGTGGACGCCGAGCCCGAACCGGGCAAGCGCATCTTCTACTCGGCCGAGCTTTCCCGCGTGGCGCTGGAGCGCTGCAAGACCGCCCGCGAGGCGGTGAAGCTCATGGGCGAGCTCATCGAGAAGTACGGCTACTACGGCACGGGCGAAACCCTGCTTGTGGCCGATCCCAACGAAGGCTGGGTGATGGAGATGTGCGCCTACGACAAGGACGGCACCTCCGGCGTGTGGGTGGCGCAGCGCGTGCCCGACGACCAGTTCTTTGTTGCCGCCAACCAGTTCCGCATTCGCGACGTACGCAAAGGCGCGAGCGACATGATGTTTTCGGCCAACATCTTCAAGGTCGCCCAGGAAAAGGGCTGGTGGAAGCCCGCCGATGGCCCGCTGGACTGGACCAAGGTGTACGGCGACGGCGAGTACCATCACCCGTACTACTCCCTGCGCCGCGTGTGGCGCGCCCAGTCCCTGGTGGCTCCCTCCCGCAAGCTCTCCCCCTGGGCGGAGGACGCCTTCACCCGCAGCTACCCCTTCAGCATCAAGCCCGACCAGAAGCTTGACGTGAAAGACATCTTCGCCATTCACCGCGACAACTACGAAGGAACGGAGTTCGACCTGACCAAGGGCCTGGCCGCCGGTCCCTTCGGCGACCCCGGCCGCTTCGAGGGCGGAGCCGAAGGCCTGGCCAACAAGGAGGGCCAGCTCTCCGACGTGAAGGGCGAGTTCGAGCGCCCGCTGAACATCTACCGCTGCGTATACGCCTACGTGAACCAGTCGCGCTCCTGGCTGCCCGCCGCCATCGGCGGCGTCACATGGTTCGGCCCGGACCGCCCGGCCACGGCGGTGCTCATGCCCTTCTACGCCGGGGCCCTGGACCTGCCCCGCGCCATCCAGACCAGCGACATCCTGAAGCTGGACCGCGGCAGCATGTGGACGGCCTTCAACTACGTGGCCAACCAGGCCCAGATCAAATACCAGTATATGATCAAGGACATTCGCACCCTGCGCGACAAGCACGAGGCGCGCTTCTTCGGCACCCAGAAGGCCATTGAGGAGACAGCGCTCTCGCTGTGGAAGAAGGGCGATCAGAACGCCGCGCGGCTGCTGCTCACCGAGCGCTCCAACCTCTTCGCCGCCAACGTGCTGGCCGACTGGTGGGAGCTCTCCGAACAGCTCTACATCCGCTACAACGACGGCTACTTCAACACTCCGGACAACATCGCCCAGCCCGTGTTCTACCCCGCGTGGTGGCTCAAGCAGGTGGGCTACGAGCAAGGCCCCACCACCTACGCCAAGCCGGTCAAGAAGTAACCGGCAGACCCAAAACACCGACACAGGGCCGGGGGAGCGATTCCCCGGCCCTTTTGCTGTGCCCGTCCCCAATATTCATCAAGAGACATCGCGGCCGCCCCTGGACACGATACATATTATACGATATCAACTGGCATTACCCCGCGTCTTTCGACGCGGACAAGCTCCAACAAGGAGAACAGCCATGACGCGCAATGTGGTCATCGCCATCAACGGCGGGATGGTCGGCATCGACTTTTTGGCAGGCAGCCTCAGGGGATTCTTCCTTGGAGTCGGCCCAAACGCGGGTCTCACTGTCCGAGAGGCCATGCCAGGGCGTCTCGTGGCCGGAGACTGCAACCACGACTGGTTCCAGGCCGAAGTGGACGAGGCCGAGGGCGCAACGCCGCTCAGCGTACGCATCACGACCCCTGCCGACGCCTGGTGCAACTTCGCCCCGCTGGGGCTGCCCGGCTACCACATCGACCCCGGCAAGATTGTGGTGCTTACCTACGCCCGCAAGGAAGACGGCTGCCTGGAAATGCAGACCCAAGGGCTCTAAGCCTGCACGAAACCGGGACGCCTCTCGATCTTCGCTAAAGGGGCGGCCTCACGGCGTGCGCTCCCCTCCAGCGGGGGACAGCGCCCTGTCCGGGCGGGACTACCGCCCGGCTGCGCGCACGCGCTTCTGGTGAATGTCGTAGCTCAGGCTGTAGGCGATGGCGTAGGCGCGAACGTTGCGCACGTAGGCCACGGTGGCCTGCAAACCGCTCTGCAGGGCCGCGCGCTCCACGCTGCCGAACCAGACGTTGGGGTCCAGGCCCTGGACGCGGGCCTGCTGCCGCAGCCTGCGGATGCGCGCAGGACCGGCGTTGTAGGAGGCCAGGGCGAAGTAGAAGCGCTGTTCCTCGTCCAGCCCGTCGGGCCCGATCTCCTGGTCGCGCAGGTGGCCCATGTAGCGCGTGCCCGCGTGGATGTTCTCTGGCGCGGGGCGAATGTCGCGGAAGCCCAGAGCAGCGCCCGTGCTGGGCAACACCTGCATCACGCCCACGGCCCCCATGTGGCTGCGGACGCTGTTGTCCAGGCCGGACTCCTGGAAGCCCTGGGCCATCAGGTGCAGCCAGTCGAAGCCGTACTCCTCGCTGCGGCGCTTGAACTCCGGCACGTATTGCGCCGTCTTGGGGGACAGGAAGGGATTCTGGATCCACCGCATCCCGGCCTGGGACGCCGGAAAATTCTTGTGGAACAGGGCGGTCTGCCGCTTGGCGCTCTGGCGCAAAGCCGTGTTGGCTGCGGCCAGAAGCAGGGGGTTGTCCTTGCGCACCGCCCAGGCGATGCGCCCGCCGTGGGTGGCCTGGGCCTGGGGGAACACGGCCAGCCCCGGCAGCACTCCGGCCCAAAGCCGGGCCACGTGCTCGTCGGCCAGCACGTTGTCCACCAGCCCGGCGGAAAGCATCTCCAGCAAATTTTCAACGTCAAGGACGTGGTCGGCCTCCACCACGGTCATGGGGGGCAGGCCCCGGCGCTCGAAATCCCGGCCGAGCATGGCCAAGTGTTCGGCGTGGCTGCTGCCCGCCGCCACGTGCAGCACGCGCCCGGAGAGGTCGTAGCGGCTCTTGACCGGCGGGGTGTCGGTCCGGGTGACCAGCACATCGCGCACGTCGCGGAAACAGGGCTCGGTGAAGGCCACCAGCTGCTCGCGCGCCGGAGTGATGGTGAGCCCGGCGGCGGCGATGTCGCCCCGGCCCTCCAGAAGGGCCGGAATGAGCTCGTCCAGCAACACGGGCACGAACAGCACGGAGACCTTTGGCTCGCCCTTCTTCCTCCCCTTGTTCAGGCTCTTTTCCAGCAGCAGGGTCAGGTCGTGCTCCAGCCCCTGGAAGCTGCCGTCCGGGGCCATGTAGAAATTGGTGCGGCTGGGCGTCACCAGCACGCGCACCTGCCCGCGCCGAAGCATCTCCGGCAGGTCGGCGGTGGAGGCGTGCAGGAACTGGACGGCCTGGGGAGCCTGGTCTTGCGCCCGTGCGACTTCTAGCGGCGGGCAAAGCGCCAGCACAGCAAGCAGCGCCAAGACCGGAAGGCAAAAAGCCGGGGAACGGCGTCCAAAGGCGCGAAAACGGCAGGGGGCGTCCATGAGTCGTTGATAGCAAATTGCCCCAAAAAGCCAAGCCCTTTGGCCACCATCCGGCCAGAGCGCGTTGACAGGGGGCCGCACATGGGGCACTGCTCCCAAAGGGCGCTCTTCTCGTCGGCCCGCAACCAGCCAAGGATTCTTTGTGCCCGCACCCCTCCCCGACGCATCCGCGCCCTGCCCCTCCCGGACGGTCCACGCCCTCCAGGCCGCCCTGCCGCTGGCCTGCCTCGCCGCGGTGTTCCTGCTGGAACTTGCGCACGGCGTGTTCGTTCGGGCCGACGCCTTCCAGGCCTACTCCATGTTCAGCACCACCCTGGGCAACCTGCTGGCCGCGCGCGAGTTCCCCCAGTGGCTGCCGCTGGCCGCCTACGGAAGCCCGGCAGAGCCTTACATGCTGACCTTTCTTGGCCCGCTGCACCTGCTGGTCCTGCTGGCCGGGGCGGCCCTGAACCTCACGGACGCCTGGACCCTGTTCCTGCTGGCGACCTTTGCGGAGTCCGCCGTGCTGGTGCTCGGCTCGCAGCTGCTGGCGCGCGATCTCTACAAGTCCGGCTGGACGGCGGCTGCCGTGGCCTGCTGGGTGGCTGTGTCGGTGTACTGGTGCACGCAGATATTCTGGGCGCACCGGGTGCTGGTGTACGTGCCGCTGATGCTGCTCTTCGCCCTGCGGCTGCACCGCACCGGAGACCCGCGCCAGCTGCTGCGCTGCGCCCTGGCAGCGCTGCTGGCCCTGCCCGGCGGGCTGGCCTACATGGCCCCCATGTACGCCCTGCTGGGCTGCGTGCTGCTTGTGGCCCTGCGCGTGTTCGACCGCGCCTCGGGCGCGCCCCTGCGGCTGGAGCGCCCCGGCCCGGCGCTCATGGCCGAACTGGCCCTGGTGGCGGGCTTCGGCGCGCTGTACTTCTTGCTGCTCGGCGGCGCCTTCGAGGGCCTGGGCTTCGCCTCACCCGACCGCGACGCGGCCACCGGCGCGGCCAGCCTGGACGTGTTCCTGCGTTACGGCGGCTCCGCGCTGCACACCCTGCCGGAGCTTGTCACCGGCACCTGGCGCGCGCACATCGAGTACCTCTTCTACCTGGGCGCCCCGGGCGTCGGCCTGCTGGCGTACGCCCTGTGGCGCGAGCGCTCCAGCGCGTTCCTGGCCCTGGGCGTCCTTTCCGCGGTGCTGCTGCTGCTGGCCCTGGGGCCGCACGGGGGCATCGGCTACGCGGCGTACTGGTTCCCCGGCATGAACCGCTTCCGGCACCTGTCCTTCCTGCTGCCGGTCTTGCGCCTGCTGCTCTTTTTCCTGGTCGGATACGGCCTGGACAGGCTGCTTGGGGCGGACCGGGACGAACGCCAGCGCGCCTTCGCCTGCCTCATGCTGGCCGGGGTGGTCATCCTGGCCCTCAAGCGGGTGCCCCCGTTTTCCATCACCGCGCCAGGCCTGGGCCGCTACGCACCGGAATTCGGCGTGACCCTGCTCCTGATTGCGCGCCTTGGCGTGGGCCTGGCCGGACGCCTGGCCACGGCAAGGCAACAGGCGCTTGGCCTGGCCCTGGGCCTGGGCGTTGCCCTGGCCGCCCTGCTGGACCTGGGCTGGGCGCAACACTTTCTGCTGCGCGACACCTACTCCCACTTTTCCAAGGCCGAGGTGCGCGACGTAGGCGGGGTGGACGCCACCCGGGCACGCCCGCCGCTGTTCTTCGCCGCCCGCCCGGCCAACCTGGAGGGCAACCCCAACGCGCGGGCCATGGTGGCCTTCGCCCTGCGCCAGCCGGTGAACAACTTCACCCTGCTGCAAATGGCCGGGGCGGACCCGGCCGCGCCCCTGTTCCGCATCGACTACGCCACTGCGGGCGTGCTCGCGCTGCTTGAACGCGCCGCGCCCGGCGCCCTGGCCCTGTCCAACGGACAACGCGACCCGCAGCTGTTCCTGCACGCCTACCATTGGCGCGAAGCCCTGGCAAAGGACTGGTTCCGGCAAGCCGTGGGCTGCACGGCCAAGCTGACGGTCGAGGGGGCCGACGGCTCCCGGCGTGACGCCTCCGGCGAAATCACCCACTTTTCCGCCAACCGGCTGGCCCTTGCCGTGGACGCCGGGGGCGCGGGCGGTGCCCTCTACTATGCCGACGCCTTCCACCCCGGCTGGCGCGCGCTGGTGGATGGCCGCCCCACGCCGGTGGTTCTTGCGCGGGAGGCTTTCAAGGCCGTACCCCTTGCGCCGGGCAGACATTTGGTGGAGCTCTCCTTCTTCGACCCTGGTCGCGAATGGGCCAGACGCGGCCTGGCGCTTCTGGGGGCCATGGGCCTGGCCCACCTGCTGGCCTGCGCCCTGGCCCGGAGCGTACCGAACAGGGCCGAGGCCAAACGCAAAACGCCGATTCGCGCGTGAAACCTTTCGGCGTCACGGAACGTCTAAACAGAGTCGTTTGCCGTGCCTTTCGGCGCGCAGGTTCACAGGCCCAAGCCAGCGCCGCGGGCCGACAGGACGGAACGCATCCCCTGAACCCCGGGGCTGGGGAAAACGGGTGGTGGATCACAGCATGAACGAAGTCGTCCGTATCGAAAACATCACCAGAACCTACCGCATGGGCGAAGAAACCGTCCATGCCCTGCGCGGGGTGTCCCTCACCGTCCGCCAGGGCGAGTTCGTGGCCATCATGGGCTCCAGCGGTTCGGGCAAGAGCACCTGTATGCACATTCTGGGCTGCCTGGACCGGCCCAGTTCCGGAAGCTACGCACTGGACGGCGTGGCCGTGGAGAACATGGGCAAGGACGAGCTGGCGGAAATACGCAACAAGAAGCTGGGGTTCGTGTTCCAGGGCTTCAACCTGCTTTCGCGCACCAGCGCGCTGGAAAACGTGGAGCTTCCGCTGGTCTATGGCCGCATTGACGCCGCCGAACGCAGGCGGCGCGCCCTGGCCGCCCTGGAGATGGTCGGGCTCGCCGGCCGCTCCGGGCACCTCTCGAACCAGCTCTCCGGCGGCCAGCAGCAGCGCGTGGCCATCGCCCGCGCCCTGGCCGGAGATCCGGCGCTCATTCTGGCCGACGAGCCCACCGGCAACCTCGACTCCCGCATGAGCGAGGAGATCATGGACATATTCAAGCGGCTGAACAGCCAGGGCAAGACCATCATCATGGTCACCCACGAGCCGGACATCGCCGCCCATGCGGGCAGGCAGGTGACCTTCCGCGACGGGCTCATCATCTCCGATTCCGCCAGCGCGAACTGCGCCAGCGCGGAAGGGATCGGGGCAGACGGCGCGCCCACGGCGCGGGAGGCCTAGCATGGACATCCTCCTGCCCTTGCGCATCGCCGCACGCGCCCTGCGGGTGAACCTCATGCGCTCGTTTCTGACCATGCTGGGCATCATGATCGGCATCGGCGCGGTCATCGTCATGGTGGCCGTGGGCACGGGCGCGACCAAGCAAATTTCCGAACAGATCGCCACCATGGGCTCGAACCTGCTCATCATTCTGCCCGGCAGCACCACCAGCGGCGGCGTGAACTCGGGCATGGGCTCGCAGCCCACCCTCACCTTCGACGACGTGAAGGCCATCCGGGTCGAGTGCCCGTCGGTGCTGCGCGCGGCCCCGGAGCAGCGCGGCACGGCCCAACTGGTGGCCGGGAACATGAACTGGTCCACGGACATCAGCGGCACCACGCCGGACTTCCTGCTCATCCGCGACTGGAAGGTGGCTTCCGGCCGGGAACTCACCGAAGCGGACGTGGACACGGCCCAGAAGGTCTGCCTCATAGGCCAGACCGTGGCCCAGAACCTTTTCGGCGACGAGGATCCCGTGGGCAAGCCGGTGCGCATCAGCGGCGTGCCCTTCACCGTGGTTGGCCTGCTGGGGGCCAAGGGCCGCAGCGCCCAGGGCACCGACCAGGACGACAAGGTCTTCATGCCCCTCACCACCGCGCAGAGAAAGATCATCGGCAACGCCTTCCCCGGCACCGTGGGCCCCACCCTGGTACAGGCCGTAAGCGAGGACAGGATCTCCCAGGCCGAGGAGGAGATCCTCGCCCTGCTGGACCAGCGCCACCGCGTGGGCCCCACCAAGGAACGCGACTACACCGTGCGCAACCTTTCGGAAATTCTCGCCGTATCCCAGCAGTCCGCCAAGACCATGAGCCTGCTTTTGGGCGCGGTGGCCTCCATCTCCCTGGTGGTGGGCGGCATCGGCATCATGAACATCATGCTGGTCAGCGTCACCGAACGCACACGCGAAATCGGCATCCGCGTGGCCATCGGCGCAAAAGAGCGCGACATCCTGCTCCAGTTCCTGGCCGAAGCCGTGCTGCTCACCCTGCTGGGCGGCATCATCGGCATCGGCATCGGCGTGGCCGGGGCCTTCGCCATCTCCGGTCTGCTCGGCTGGCCCACGCTCATCTCCGGCACGGCCATCGGGCTCGCCGTGGCGTTCTCCAGCGCCATCGGCATCTTCTTCGGCTATTATCCCGCGCGCAAGGCCGCCGGACTGAACCCCATAGACGCCCTGCGCTACGAGTGACGCCGCGCGTCGACAACGCGGGCGGGAGCTCTTTTCCGCAGCCCCCGCCCGCAGTTTCCACCACCATAGGGGACGACCGCCTGTGACGGACCATCCACACCCCACACAGCCCCCGGAAAGACCGCGCCACCCTTCAAGCCATGACGCAGGCACCTCGGCCGCCGTCTTCGCCGCTCTGGCCCTCAAGCCGGGCGATGTTTTCCTGGACATCGGCTGCGGGCTTGGAGACCACGCTCTGGTGGCCGCGCGCATCGTCGGCCAGGAAGGACGCGTCCACGCTCTTGACGCGGACGCCCGCTGCATCCGCTATCTGGCCGCACAGGCCCAGTTCGAGGCCCTGCCCCAAGTGGACGCGATCGAGGCGGACATCACCCGCACGCTGCCCCTGCCGGACGGCTCGGCCGCGGCCTGCCTTCTGGCCGCAGTGCTGCACATGCCGCGCGTAGCACATGCCTTGCCCGCAGTGTTTTCGGAACTCTTCCGGACCCTCGGCGAAAACGGCAGGGTCTGCGCGCTGGAATGCGGAACATTTCCGTTGTGCGGCCCGCCGCTGCCTCCGGACCTGGCCGGAGGCCGGATCATGGCGGCGGCGCGCTCCAGCGGCTTCCACCTCAGCAGTGTCGCCATGCTGGGCTACCACTACCTGATGACGTTCCAGAAAGCCCACCCGTAAACAGCGCCACGCGCTTTCGGCTCCAGACGCGCCGCCTGTCTCCCCCGCCCGTCGGCAGGAGGCAGCGAAAGGCCTGAGCCCGCCAGTCGCGCAAGACTGCGGCGCACGGCCGCGGCACTGTTCGCACTGCCCCACCTTCGCGCCCTGCATCAGTTGACAACACCTGGAAATTCCGGTTCAGCTATGTAATACGTAAGTACAAGGTGTTTCATGCCATGATGCTGTACGCGCCAGAGATGCTGAAAGGGCAAGGGCGGCAATACGCCACCTTTCTTTTTTTGTCCTTGGCAGTGGTGGCGGCCTGTCTGGTCGCCTACCCGCAGGTGCGCCGCGCGCCGTTGCTGGTGGCCGCTTCCGAACGCCTCCTGGCCGAAGGGAAGACCGCCGAGGCTCTGACGGCCCTGCGCGAGGCAATGCAACTCGGCCCTGTTCCCCTCACCAGGGCGGACGCCATGCTGGATGCCGCCCTCAAGGTCGGGGACGCCGACATTTCCGGCACGCTCGCCCTGCTGCTGATGGATGCGGGCCGAACCGTGGATTCCGGACTTGCCGGGCGAGCCGCCGGACTGCTGGACGCCAAGGGCGCCCCGGACGCGGCCCTCGCCCTGTTGGAAAAACGCCGGGGCATGGGGCCGCTCAACACACCCGAAGCCCTGCACCTGGGCGATTTGCTGCGCCGCGCGGGCCGTTTCGAGGCCGCGCTCTCCACCTACGACGATGTGTTGAGAAACCATCCCGGCGAAACGGCCGCCCAGGCGGACCGCGCCGAGACATACCTGTGGATGGGGCGGCCCGCCGAGGCGGAACACGCCGCGCGGGAGATGCTCGCGCGGGAGCCGGGCTCCCGCGCCGGGCAGCTGGTGCTGGCGCGCGCGCTGGCCTCGGCAGGCAAAACAAAGGCGGCCATCGCCGCGTACAAGAAACTCCTGGGGGACGCCCTGTGAGACTGCTTCCCTCGCGTCTTCTCGTTCTTGCCCTTGCGCTGCTGCCCCTTTGCGGAACAAGCGCGCTGTCCCAGCCCTCCGCCCCTGCGGCCGCGGTTGCGCCTTCCCCGCCGCGCGACGACGTGGCCGACTGGCTGGCGCGGCTGGAGTTGGCCAAGCTTCTTACCGAAAGCGGCCGCCACGCGGAGGCCGCCGAAGAGTTCCGCAAGGTGCTCAGGGACAGACCCGGCGAGACGCAGGCCCGCATCGGTTTGGCCCGCGCCCTGTTCTGGAGCGGCAAGCGCGACGAGGCCGCGGCCGAACTGGCCAAAGCGCCCCCCGCAGCGCTTAGCGCGGAGGACAGGCTGCTCCAGGCGGAGATCCATCTGGCGGCTGGTCGGCATGAGCAGGCCATCGATGCGCTCATCGCCTATCTTGCGTTGCGTCCAGCCGACCTGAAGGCCCGGCTCAAGCTCGCAGACGCGCTTTCCTGGCGCAAGCGCCTGGACGAATCCCTGGCCGAGTACGAGAAAATCCTTTCCGCCACGCCGGACGACCGGCAGGTGCGCCGCCGCTACGCCCGCGTGCTCACCTGGGCGGGCCGCAACGACGACGCCATCCGCGAGCTGAGGATAAGCCTTGGGCGGTAGGCGCGCCATAGCCGTCCAGGCCGGGGCAGTCTTGCTCTCCCTGTTGCTTTTTCCTTCCCCGGCCTGCCCGGCCCCGCGCAGCATCGTGCCCGAAACGGAGCGCATCTCCGACATCGAGGCCAGGCGCGAGCTGGCCCGGCTGCTTTCCCTGTCCGAATCCGGACGGGCCGAGGCCTTGGACATGCTGACCGGCCAACTTTCGCTGTCGCCCTGGGACGACGAAACCCGCCTCGCCCTGGTCGAGGTCTTGGCCCGCTCCGGCCGAGTGGCCGAGGCCGAGACGGCCCTGCACAACCTCCCAGCAAAAACCCTGGCCCAGCCGGAAATCCAGGAGCGCATCGGGACGGCCTGGTTCGCCGCCGGACGCATGGACCGCGCCGCGGAGCATTTCCGCAGGGCGCACGAGGGCGGCCGCCCGGTGCTGCGTATGCTGGCCAAGGCCCTGGCCTGGAGCGGGGACTCCAGCCAGGCCCGCCCCCTGCTGGAGACGCTCGCCGCCGAAAATCCTGCGGACCGGGAAATCGCCGTGTTGCTGGTGCGCCTGCGCCTGGCCGATGGCGATGCCACGGGGGCGCGCGAACTGGCGGACCGGCTGGTGGGCTCCGCGCCCGGCGACCCTCTGGCCCTGGCCGAACTTGCCGATGTGGAAACGGCCCTGGGGCACGCCGCAAGCGCGCGCCTTCTGTATGCCAAAGCCGTGGCCCAGGCCGCCACGACGGCGGACAAGGCCCGGCTGGCCGAACGGCAGACCCAGGCGGGCAAGACATGGGGGGCCTTTGGCAAGGCCGTCGTATTCTGGCGCAAACGGGCGGCCCAGGGAGACGCCGCCGCCCGGCTGCCTCTGGCCCTGGCCTATGTGGCCGCCCAGCGCGAGGCAGAAGCCGAGGGCGAGCTGCGCGGAATGCTGCTGAACGCCCCGGACTCCCCCGACGGCAGGGCCGCCCGGCTGGCTCTGGCGCGGCTCAAAGTGAACGGAGAGGCTTTTGCCGAGGCTTTGGAGGTCTTGCACCCGCTGCTGCCGGGCAACGCCCCCGGCGACCAGCCCCCGGCCCAGGCGCATGAGGCTGTTGCCCTGGCCGCGCGGGCGCACTGGCGGCGGGGAGACCCGCAAACCAGTCTGGCGCTGCTGGCCACGCTTCCGGCCGATGCCGAGCCCGGCCTGCGGGTTCGGCTTTTGCGGGCTTCCGGCCGAAATGCCGAGGCGCGGAGCGTTCTGGCCCGGGCCCGCGCACACCACCCGCGCGACCCCGAGATTTCCTTCCTGGCGCTTGGCGACAAGGCGGCTTCGCGGTCGCAGCTCGACGCGCTGACGGTGCCGGGCGCCCATAGCCCTGCGGAGCTTGTCGCCTGGTCGCAGCTGTACGCCGCGCAGGGGTGGCGCGACGCGGCCATCCACTGCCAGCGCGCGGCCCTGGCCGCTGACACGGACCATTTCCCCGCGCGCATGGCCCTTGCCGAAACCCTGGCCGCTTCCCAGCGGTACCCGGAAGCCTTGACGGAACTGGACGCCCTGGCCACGGAATTTCCGGACTCCTCCAAGGTGCTGCTCACACGGGCCAGGGTGCTCTCCTGGGACCGTCGCTATGCCGATGCCCAGGCGGCCTATGCCGCACTCTCCCAGGCCGATCCCGGAGACCCCGTGCCCCTGCGCGAGGCCGCGCGCGTCCACTTCTGGGCCAAGGAGAGGCCCCAGGCCCTTGACGCCTATGCCCTGCTGCTTTCCCCGCCAGTGGACGCGGCCCTGGCCGCAGACCTGGCCCGGACGGCGGATGCTGCGGGGAGCCAACGCTTGCGCGGTCTGGCCCAAGACATCGCCCAGAGCGCGGAGCAGGGCTCGCAATACCACAAATACGAGGCCCTGCTTCCTGCCGGGGCGCAATCCTCCTCCCTCCCCGAGCCTGGACTGGACGCTGCCCTTGTCCGCAACCTGCCCGCCTACCGCATCCAGAAGGCCGCATCGCTGGAGGCCCGCGCCAAGAACGCTTCCTTCGACAACCGCTTCGCCCGCGCCCTGCCGTTGTACGACAAGCTGCTGGACTTCGAACCCGGCAACCAGGAGGCCCGCTTCGACCAGGCCCAGGCCGCCTGCTCCCTGGGGCTGTGCAGCCGGGAACGCGCGGCGTACGCGCGGCTGCTGGAGATCGACCCCATGCACACCCTTGCGGGAACGGCCCTGGAACGGCTCGACCGGCGCACCGCGCCGTCCCTGGCCCTGCGCCAGAACATCTGGCACGAGGAAGGCAGGGGACGCTTGGCGCGCATTCTGCGCCTGCGCACCGACCTGGGGGTTTCCGCCACGGCGCACGACGACCACCGCTTCAGCCTTACGCAGCATTTGTGGGAAGAGAGCCCGCGCCACGCCAAAACCTACGAGGCCGTGGGGCAGACCCTGGCCTGGCAGGGCGTGTTCACCTCCACCCTGCGTGGCGATGCGGCCTGGACCAACAAACGCTACTCCATGGCCGCGCTGGACAATGTGGATACGGGCCGAATTCGGCTGGAGGTCAGCCTCGACGATGTGGCGCGCGTAGGCTTCGGCTACGAGCGCACGGAGGAGTTGGCCAACGAGTACGCCCTGCGCAAGGCCATCCTCTCCGACACCGTGTTCGCGGACCTGCGCATGAGCCCGTCGCGCGAATGGGACATCGCTGCGGAGGTCCGCGCCAAGAGTTACAGCGACGGCAACACCGGGGACATGCAACGGCTCGCCTTGGGGTATCTCGTCACCGATTTCCCGCGCCAGCTCAAGGCGGAACTTTCCGGTGAGCGGCGCAACACCGACAGGCAAAGCCAGGAGGTGTACGCCGGAGCGGACCTTGTGGACATCCTCCGCCCGTACTGGACCCCGCAGGAGTATACAGCGGCGGCCTTTTCCCTGGAATGGCGGCACGACCTGGCCGACCTGGAGTTCTGCGGCGCGCCGCAACACTGGTATGCCCTGCGGACCACGGTGGGCACGGATTCGGAGAACAATCCCTCGGTGCGCCTGGAAGCGCAATGGCGCTACGAGTTCGCCGGGCATTGGGCCCTGGAGGCCAAAGGGCTGCTCCACCGCTCGCCCAAGTGGGACGCCGACGGCCTGTGGACGGGCCTGGGCTTTGGATTCTAGGGAGGCGGCGATGGCTAGCGGAATGAGGACACGACTGTTCGCCACGGCGCTTTCGGCGGCCATGCTGTCCATCTTCCTCTACCTCATGGCCCGGACACTGCTCTTCCTCCTGTCCGCCCGGCTCTGGCAGGAAATCACCGTCGGCGTGCTGCTGCTGCTGGCCGAGGGCTTCACCATGCTCCACGCCTTCGGCTATTTCCTCAACGTGTACCATGGCCTGCGCGCCGGGGACGCTCCGCGCATCACGCGGGACACGGTTCCTCCGCTGGAAAGCCACCCGCCCGTGGCCATCGTGGTGGCCTCCTACAAAGAGCCGCTGGATGTTCTGGAGGACACGCTCACCTGTTTCTACAACCTCACGTACTCCAACAAGCGCATCTATTTCCTGGACGACACCCGCTACGACAAACCCGGAGAAAATCCGGCGGCCATGGCCGAATACCGCGAGCGGATCGACGACCTGTGCCGCCGCCTTGAAGTGAACCTCTTCCGGCGGCCCTGGCGCGGAGCCAAGGCCGGCATGATCAACGACTTCCTGGATTTCCTGGCGGGCCGCCCCGTGGCCGAGGCCGTGCTGACCTCCCATGGGGACGCGCCACGCGACGGCGAGACCGAAAAGTACGTCATCGTCTTCGATGCCGACATGAACCCCCTGCCGGATTTCGTGGAGCCCCTGGTGGCCTTCATGGAGAAGCACAAGCGCCTGGCCTTCATCCAGACGCCCCAGTACTACTCCAACTTCGAGGCCAACCTGGTGGCCAAGGCCTCCGGCCTGCAGCAGGCTGTGTTCTACGAATACATTTGCGAGGGCAAAAGCGCCCAGGACGCCATGTTCTGTTGCGGAACAAACGTCATTCTGCGCCGGGAGGCCTTGGAGGACGTGGGAGGCTTCGACGAAAGCTCCGTCACCGAAGACTTCGCCACCAGCCTGCGCTTCCACGTCAACGGCTGGAGCAGCGCCTACCTGAACAAAGTCTGCGCCTTCGGCATGGGGCCGGAGGACCTGGGCGGCTACTTCAAGCAGCAGTTCCGCTGGGCGCTTGGCACCGTGGGTCTGCTGCGGTCCATCGTACGGGAGTTCCTGCGTGGGCCGCAGCGGCTGCCAGCGGCCAAGTGGTGGGAGTACTTCCTCTCCAGCACCCACTACTTCGTGGGCTGGGTGTTCCTGGTCATGGCCGTGTGCCCGCTTCTGTACCTGTTCACGGACACGCCCAGCTACTTCGCCAATCCGGAACTCTATCTGCTGTTTTTCATGCCCTACATCATCCTGACGGTGACCATCTTCCTGTACTCCATGAGCCAGCGGAAATACCGCTTCTGGGAGCTGGCCCAGGGCATTCTGCTGCAGGCCGTCACCTTCCCGGTGTACATGAAGGCCTCGCTGCTGGCCGTGCTGGGCGTGCGGGGCAGCTTCGGCATCACGCCCAAGGGCGGCAGCACCTCCTTGCCCATGCTCAGGCTATGGCCGCAACTGGGTTTGGCCCTGGCCTGCCTGGGCGGGTTTACCTGGGGTATGCTGCGCCTGTGGCATGGCGACGGGCCCACCCTGGCCCTTTTGACCAATTCCGGCTGGTGCCTGTACCACTTCGCCATTCTGTGCACCGCGCTGCATTTCAACTTTCCGGAGGTAGGGGAATGAGGCGCGCCCTGTCCACCGTGCTCGCCGCGCTGCTTTTAGCCTCCATGGGCGCCTGCGGCGCGTCGCCCAAAAACGCCACGACCTTTGGCGTGGCCCTTGACGGCTTCCCCGTCACCCCCGCCATGATCACGGCGGCCAAGTCCTCCACCGGACTGCCCGTGCGGCTGGTGCTCTTCTATGCGCAGTGGCCCGCCGACCCGACCGGGGCGTGGGAATCGCACACATCGAGCCTGGAGACCATCCGCGCGGCCGGGGCTGTCCCGTGCCTCACCTGGGAACCCATGAGCATAGGCGAAGGCGGGCGGGAGCAGACAATACCCGCAGCGCGCATCCTTGGGGGAGAATACGACGGCTACATAACCGCGGTGGCGCAGGAGCTGAAGGCTTTCGGCGCGCCGGTGCTTCTGCGCCTGGCCCACGAGATGAACCTGGAGCGCTACCACTGGGGCACGGACAAGAGCGGGTACGGTCCGCAGAGCCCGATGCTCTATAAAGGGCTGTTCCGCCGCGTGGCGGACATCTTTCGGGCAGAGGGCGCGGACAACGTCCTGTTCGTGTTCTGCCCCAACGTGGATTCCCTTCCCGCGGCCCCCTGGAACACCGCCGCCGCCTATTACCCTGGGGACGACCTTGTGGATGTGCTTGGCATGGACGGCTACAACTGGGGCACGAGCCACAGCAAGGCCGTTCACGGGTACGACAGCTCCTTCCGCTCCTTCCGGGACATCTTCGGGCCGCTGTTCAACGCATTGCGCCAGCTGGCCCCGGCCAAGCCGGTGATGGTCTTCGAGACGGCGTCGGCATCCGCCGGGGGCGACAAGGCCGCATGGGTCGCCGAGGCCTTTGGCGCGGCCGCAGAATGGGGCCTTGCCGCCGTGACCTGGTTCGAGGTGGACAAGGAACTGGACTGGCCCCTGCGCAAAAACGTGCCGCGCGATCCCGCGCCGCTGGCGCGTCCGTTCCTGTCCGACGACCCGGCCTGGCTGAAAACACTCTCCGGGAGACGTCCATGAACGCATCACGGCGACGCGAAAAGCGCCTCGACATCGAGAGCGTGGTGCTTCCGTTCCTTGGGTCGCGCGCGGAGGACTACCAGACCTTCGAATACCTGCTGCTGGACGTGAGCCCGGGCGGAGTCGGCGTCACCCTGCCCCGGTGGCTGGCCTCGCGGGAGCTGTTGCGTCAGGGGCAGCGCGTGAACCTGCACCTGCCCTTCGAACTTGGCGGCAAGATGCTGCACAGCGGCGTGGTGACCTGGACCAGATGGGACGAGGAGCAGGAGGCGCAGTACGCCGGGGTGGTGCTGGACGAGGCCTCGCCCGCGCTCTACCCGGTATTCGTTACCCTGGACAGCCGACAGATAGCCATTGACCTTGGCGGCTTTTCCGGACTGGACCATCTTTTGGCCCGCGTGCTCAAGGACTCGGTGCTGCTCAAGCGCGGAATCCTCATCTACCTCAAGCACCTGAGCGCCTATTTTTCCCGCGTAAGCGACCTGGAGCGCGAGGAGTATCTCCTGTTCCGGGAAGCCGTCATCGACGAAGTGCGGCACAACGTGCAGACGCACATGACCACGTTGTCCGCTCTGCTGCGCCAGGCCGAGGATAACGGCGAACAGGCCCTGGAGCGCCTGGACCTGGACGAGCTGCGGCGGGCCATGGATCCGGAATTCTACATCGACATGTTCAACGCAGCCCTGGGCGACGAGACCGTGGGCCTGTTCCTCCGCGCCATCAAGGAACTGGAACGCAAGCTCCTGTCCAACCACAACACCTGTGTGCTGCTCTACATCAACTCACTCTGAGGCTTTGCCGAAGGCCTTGCGGATGACGAGGACATTGTTCGGATTTCCGGCCTTGTACCCCACGCTGTCGGCGGCGGTGCGAATGAGGTAGAGACCCATGCCTCCCTCGGGCAAATCCTCCAGGCTCTGGGCCACGGCAAGGTCGTTGGTGAGCTTCGTGCGGTCCTTGAGCGGTTCGCCCTGGTCCTGCACGCAAATGACCAGCCCCGTACCGTCCACGACAAGGGTCACCCGGACCATGCCGTCCGGCCGCCCCTTGTAGGCGTGCTTGATGGAATTGTTGGCGGCCTCGCACGTGGCGAGTTCCAAGGCGTCCGCCTCGTCCCGGGACAGGGGGAGGCCCTGGCAAACGCCGCGCACCGCCAGTCCCAGCAGGTACACAAGCTCCAGCCTGCTCGCTATGCTCAGGTCTATGGACTGCATGGCGTCACCCTGTGCGGGGGCCTGCGGCCAAGGTGGAGACAGCCTCGGCCTCGGTCTCAAAAATGCGGAAAACGCCCCGGTCCAGCCGGGTGATGGCGAAGAGCTTGCGTACCTTCTCGCCCAGGCAGCATACGGCCATTTCGCCACGGCCGCCCAATGTCTTCATGCTCGACATCAGCGAGGCCAGGCCGCTTGAGTCCATGAAGTCCACCTGCTCCAGGTTGAGCACAAAACGCTGGCCTCCCGCCTGGATCAAATCCACCATATGGGCCTTGAGCCTTGGTGCGGCCGCCGCATCCAGGCGCTGGCCCTTGGCGAGAACCACCGTCACGCCCTGTTCGGTCCTGTCCGTAAATTCCATGCGTTCCTCCCCAAAAATCAGATTGCCGTGAAGCGCACGCACATGATGGAGATGTCGTCGTCGGGCGGGCGGCCATCGGCGTGCGCCTGGAGCGTGCCGACGGTGCGGTCGAGCACCAGCTGCGGCGTCCACCCCACGCATTCGGAGAACACCTCCCAAAGCCTGACCTCGCCGAACTGCTCGCCGTCCGGGTTCTCCAACTCCGTAACGCCATCGGTGTAGATCAAGAGCAGGTCGCCATCGCCGATGACGGCCCGGCCAAGCGCATAGGTGTTCCCCATGCCCATGCCCACCAGGGTGCCGCCATCCTCAAGCAATTCGGTGCGGCCATCGGACCGCAACAACATGGGAGCAGGATGCCCGGCGTTGCAGTAGGCCAACATGCCGCCCCTGGTCTCGTAGACCATGTAGAACATGCTGAAAAACTTATCGAAGCGTTCAATGGGGAAGGCCTCGTCCAGCAGGCGCAGCACGGTTTCCGGAGAGCGGGGCTGCTGCGTGAGCGTATCCATAAGCATGTTTCCGGCCAGCGACAGCTCCTGGGCGACGGAAACGGAGACAAGGGCCGCAGGCACGCCATGGCCGCTCACGTCCACCATGTACAGGCCGGTGTGCTGCGGTCCCAGGCAGACCACGTTGAAGATGTCGCCGCCGATGGTGGCGCTGGGCATGAAACGATAGTCCCACTCCAGGCCCAGGCTGCATGTGCCCTCCTTGGGCAGCAGGCTGCGCTGTATCTCCGCGGCGGCCTCCAGGTCCGCCTGCAGGCGTTGCTGGCGTTCCTCCAGTTGCACCTGCGCGCGCTTCAATTCGGTAATGTCGTTCACCAGCACAAAGAACCCGCGCACATCCGAAGGTTCCCCATCCGGGATGTAGTGCGCCAGGGCGTGGCGATGATCGCCATCGGCATTGACCAGTTCGCGCTCGAAGTGCTGGGGTTCGCCGCGCAAAACGCCGCGGACCTGACGCTCGTATTGCGAGAAGGCTTCAGGCCCGAGCAGGTCCGGCAAGCTCTTGCCGATGACCTCGTGCAGGGGTTTGCCGATCCATAGCAGGTAGGCGTCGTTGGCGAATCCGCAGCTCAGGTCGGCGTTCCAGTAACCCACCATGCCGGGGATGTTGTTGGTGATGGACTTGAGAAACTGTTCGTTCTTGGCCAGGGCCGCGTTGGCCTGCTCCAGCTTCTGGCGGGCCTGCGCGCGCTCGGAAACATCCCGCACAATGCCCGTAAACAGATTCTCCCCGCCGATGACCATGCCGCCCACGGTCAGCTCCAGGGGGATGCTTGACCCGTCCTTCCGCAGGCCCTGCACTTCGCGTCCCCCCTTGCCCAGGACATGCGGCTCACCGGTGCGCAGATAGCGGGCAAGATAGCCATCGTGCTGGCTGCGAAAGGGTTCGGCCATAAGCAGCGAAACGTTCCGGCCAACCAGCTCCTCCTGGGCGTAGCCAAAAATCCGGCAGGCCGCCGCGTTGGCCGAGCGGATCAGGCCGTCTCCGCCCACGGTGAAGATGGCGTCCACCGCGTTCTCCAGCACGGCGGCCAAGCGGGCTTCGCTCTCGCGCAGCTCAAATGTCATGGCCTCCGCCAGGGAAAGCGCCCGCGCCCTGGTGCCCAGCAGGGACTGCACGAACAGCGCGAGCAGCAGGCTGATGCAGATGCCGCCCGCCAGGACCATGCGCGGCACAGAGCGGTCCACCGTGGCCTCGAACTCCGGCAGGGAACGGAACACCAGGGTCCACGGTCTGCCATAGGTCATCACCTCGCGCCGCAACTCGAACATCGGAGTACGGCCGCTGTCCCGCAAGGAGCCGTGGTTCTCGCTGCGGAACAACAGCGCGTCTTCGGTGGCGGCACTGCCGTCGTATATCTCCAGCCCCAAGCCGGGAAGGGTCTTGCCAAGAACGCCCCGCATGAAGTCGTTTACGCGGAAGGGACTGTACACGTAGCCGCGCAAGGCGGCACGCCGCTCTTCCACGGTGAACACGGGGACACCCGGTTCATAGTGGGGCATGTACAGCAGAAACCCGGCCTGCACGTCCGCATCGGTCTCCTGCACCAGGGTCACCCTTCCCGTGGCCGCAGGATCCCCGGTGTCGCGCGCCCGCTCCATGGCCGTCCGGCGCACCGGCTCGCTGAACATGTCGTAGCCGAACGCCTTCTGGTTCCGCGTGTCGAAGGGCTCCAGGTAGAGGATGGCGGTATAGATGTCGCGCCGTCCCGGTGGATGCACTGCGTATTCGGGAAATCCCTCGGCCCGCACGGTCTTTTCGTGCCGCCGCAGGTCGGAGGGGGGCACCAGAATCGTGTAGCCGATTCCCTGGATGCCGGGATAATGCTGCGCGATGTTGAGCTTGGCCACGTAACCGCGCCATTGGGCGCGGCTGGGCTGGCCGAGTGCGGCGAACATCGCCCGCCCCCCGCGAAGGGCCATTTCGTAGGTGGAAAGACGGTCCTCTATGGCCAGGCTTATTTCCTTCGTCCTGCCCGAAAAACGCGCCCTGGCGAGCGTGTCGGTCAGGGTCGAGGCGTTGTGCCACCCGATCGCGGTCAAAATGAGGCAAAGCAGAATAAGCCCCAGGACCAGTGGCGACGGGCGGCTCCCAAGGCCAAGCCATGTTCTGGCGTCTCCTTGCGTGCGGGGGGCGGATTCAATGCGGTCTGCCATGGTGCACGGCCCTGCCTTGGGTGGACATCAAATTCGATATATCTCGCAAAACGTCATGCCAGCGCAAGAGGTTTCTCGTCTACAACGGACGGATCGCCTTTGCCGCGGAAGCCTGCGGACGGGCCGCGCAGTCTTGGCGACGGTGGCGTTATCAGCGGTCTGCCGTTCCCTGTTCCGCGCACTGAAGGCGCGTCATCATGGGGCCTCTGGCCCCCAAAGACCGGGGGGCTCTGTAGCGTGCGCGGCAACTGCTCGAAAACGCAGAAGGCGCACCCCATTCCCGTCTCAACACCCTGCCCGGCTGCGGCCGTCAGGCGGGGACGGGACACTGCTTTCACCCCGCCAGCCGTTGCGTTTTCAACAAGGGGAAAACGCACGGGCGCTTGTGCGCAGTCTGCCGCTTTGCTACGATGTCTCGCATCAGGAGGCGCCCATGCCCATCGCCGCCCGTCTGCTGCTCGTCCCCTGCATTCTCGCCCTGCTTGCAACCCCGTCCATGGCCGAGCGCCGTGTCGCTCTGGTCATCGGCAACGGCGCGTACAAGGACGCCCCCCTCAAAAATCCGACCAACGATGCGCGAGACATGGCGGCAGAGCTCCAAAAACTGGGCTTCGAGGTCATGCTTCGGGAAAACGCCACCCTGCGCCAAATGGAGGACGCGCTGGACCAGTTCTGGGCCAGCATCCGACAAGGCGGCACAGGGCTTTTCTTCTTCGCGGGGCATGGGCTGCAGGTGAAGGGCGTCAACTATCTGGTTCCGGTGGATGCACGCATTCTTGTGGAGCAGGATGTGCGAAGCGCGTGCCTGGACGCCAACCGGGTTTTGGGCCGCATGGAAAACGCCGGCAATGGGCTGAACATCCTGCTCCTTGACGCCTGCCGCAACAACCCCTTCGCCCGCTCCTGGCGCAGCGCGGACGCGGGCCTGGCCAAAATGGACGCGCCCACGGGCACGCTCATCGGCTACGCAACAGCGCCAGATTCCGTAGCAGCGGACGGCACGGGCAGAAACGGCGTATACACCAGGCACTTGCTGGAGCAGATGCGCGCGCCCGGGCAAAGCATTGAAGCCATGCTCAAGCGGGTGCGCATCGGTGTGCTCCGCGATACGGATCGGCGGCAGACGCCTTGGGAGTCCTCAAGCCTCACCGGAGATTTTTTTTTCAACCCGCAGGACGCGCCCGCATCCCAGCTCGCGCCGCTCCCCGCAACGCCGGAATTCGACGCCAAAGCCCGGAAAAAACGCTTGGCCGAAGAGGCGGCGCGCCTCAAGCTGGAAAAGGAACAGCTGGCCCAAATGCAGGCCCTCCAGGCCGAACAGGAGCGCCTGGAGGCTGAGCGGCAAAAGGTGGAGCAAGCCAAGCTGCTGGCCATGGCCCCCCGCCCCAAGCAGCCCATCAAGGGCGTCCAGACGCCGACCGCTTCTTCCCATGCGGCGCAATTCGCACAATTGGCCCGCGCCGGTCAGGCCAATGCGCGGGAGCATTTTCAGCGCGCCATACAGGGCAATCCCGACGATGCCGAAGCACGCGCAGGACTAGCCATCGCACTGGTGTTCGCCGAGCAGGACGCCGATGCCGCCTATCAGGTCAAGCGGCTCTCGGAATCCAGCGCGCAGACGCCGGGAGTTCGGCTTGCCCAAGCTCTCCTGGCGGGGATGGCGCGCAAGCCCGAAACCCCGCATCTGTTCGCCCTGGCTGCCGAGGCCGGGGCGGACCGCGCCTTGGTGCTGCTTTGCCAGGCCACTGCGGCGGAACGCAGCCTGCAATATGAAGAAGGGCTTGCACGGCTGCAAAACTACGCCGCCCTGGTGCCAGAAGGCCAGCGAAGTCCAAATCACCAGTTGCTGGCCCAGGCCATGGACGTGAAGAATCGTCTCGCGGGGCGGTACGCCATCGCCTGGGGACAAAAGGAATCTCCAAGCCCCATGGTCATTGAGTTCGCCGTCAAAGACGGGGTTCTGGTGGGGACTGCGGGCGGCGCCGGTGAGCACATGCGGCTCGTGAGCATCACCAACATCCTGCTCCAGGGAAACGCCCTGAGTTTTCAATGCGACTTCCGGGTCGGGCTGCTCTTTCTCGGCGGCTCCGGACTCACCTATAAATACAGCGCCGAACTTGGAAGAGACCTGTCGGCAATCCGCGTGAAGGTGGACTCCGGTCAGGGCAGGGGCGGCATGGACTGGCTGGTGCGGCTGCCCGACGCACGCTGACGCCAAGGCCGCTATCCGGGCGCGGGCTAGTCTTTCGGTCCGGGGCAGGTGTTGGGGTCCAGGTCGAGCACTTCCTCGCCCCGGATGTAGTGCATGATGCGCGGGTGGTCCACGGCGTCGAGCAGGTTGGCGATGGCCCCGCGCAGGCGTTCCGCGCCGCTCAGGGCGCAGCCGATGAGTTCGATCTCGCGGCCCATGTCGAAGCCGATGCCGATCTGCCGCAGGGCCTGGGCCGTGGCGGAGTGCAGCACGGCCTCCATGTCCTCCTTCACCAGCTCCAGGCAATTCTTGATGACGGAGAGGGCGTTGTTGCCAACATGCGCCATGCCGCCGGCCGCCTTGGCCAGTGCATCGCGGCCGACCTCCAGACGCGAGCCCACGGTAAGGGACACGATGCGCGAGCAGTCGGACAGGAAGCTGTGGTCGTAGTGGCTGAAGAAATCCACCGAGCGCGAATAGAGCATGATGAGGCCGAAAGGCCGGGTGTCGTGCCCGCGCAGGATGAAGGCCAGACGTGAGCGGTAGCCCTCCTGATAGGCCACGCAGTCATACGACTCGCCGCCGCGCTCGGAACTCATGAGGTTGTTCGAGAGCACGTAGCTCCATTTCTTGCCGGCCACGGCCTGCATGACGGGATGGCCGGGGATGCTCTCCTCCAGGGCGTGCACCAGAATGGGCGTGCTGGTGCCATGGGCGGTGTTGGCGGCCACGTTGATCCACTCGCCGCTGGCGTCGCGCAGGCGGCAGACGAAGAGGTCCGCCTCCAGAAGCTCCGTCAGCACCTCGGCGCTCTGCTCCATCACCTCCTCGGGCGTCTGGAATTCGCCGCCCACGTTGATGAGCGCGTAAATGATCTGCAGGGTGAGGGAAAGATCCTCGTGGGAGCGGCGCATGACCGCAAACTGCTGCTCCATGTGGCTGAGCGCCTGCTTGGCCTTGCCCCGGCGGCGCAGGCGCGCGGCCACGGGCTTGTCCAGCGCGGCGCGGACATCCGTCAGCATGGGCAGAAGCGAACGCCAGTCATAGACCTTGGCCCGGCCATCCACAAAGACCGGGCGCTTGCCAGCGGCCTCCAGCCCCGCCTTCACCGAGTGCAGGAGGTCGCACATGGCGCGGCGCACCGGGGCCGGGGCTTCGCCCATGATGGACAGGAGTTCCTGGCGCAGGGGACGCGGGGGAACAGGACACGGCATTTGACGGGATCGGCTTGGCATCTGGCTACTCACGGGCTTAGCGGTACGCACTGCGCGCGGGGCAAACGCGCGGGAGCAGGTGCCATTATACCCCGGCGGGGGGGCTTGGCAAGCCGTGTGCGGAAAGGAACAAGGCGGCTTGTCCAGACGCCACGTCCTCAGCGTTTTGCATCAGCACTTCCCTTGCGCAGTTGCGGTCGCCCCTGGGCCAGGCAGCAGCCATTTCCACCACCGGCAATCCCGGCTCCACGCTTCGCAACACCACCCCCCGCCGCGCCCAGTCCCGGGCCGAGGCAGGAACAAGGCACAGGCCGAATCCGGCGGCGACCAGCGATAGCGCCGCGTGCTTGCCGTTCACCTCCTGCGAAATACGGGGTTCGCCACCGGCCGGGCCAAGCGCCCCCTTCAGGGCGGACAGCATGGCATCGTGCAGGACGGGCATGGCCTGACGGGGAAACAGGATCAGCGGCTCCGCGGCGATCTCCGCCAGTGGTGCCACGGTGAGGCTCGCCAGACGGTGGCCTTCCGGCAGGGCGAGCACATAGGGCTCGCGCAGCACCAGTCTGGTGTCCAGGCCGCTCAAGTCCACCCCGGCGGCCAGGCGGATGAAGCCTACGTCCAGCCGCCGTGCGCGCAGTTCGTCGCACTGCGCCGGTGTGGGCAGCTCGCGCAGGCGCAGGGCCACGCCCGGCCTGGCGGCCCGAAACGCGGCCAATGCCCGGCACAACACCGCGTCCATCACCGGATTCATGAAACCCACCACAAGCTCCCCGGCCTCGCCCGCGTGGATGCGCCGGGCCACGCCGGAGGCCTCCTCGGCCTGGCGCAGCACCTCGCGCGCGCGCGCCAAAAACGCCGCTCCGGCCGGGGTGAGGCGCACGCTGCGGCTGCTGCGCTCAAACAGCCGCGCACCAATCTCCTCCTCCAGCGCGCGGATCTGCTGCGAGAGCGGCGGCTGGGCCAAATGCAGGCGCGCGGCCGCACGGCCGAAGTGCAGTTCCTCGGCCACGGCGAGAAAATAGCGCAAGTGTCTCAGCTCCATATTTCATATATGAAACATATCAATCAGCAGTGCAAGATATATTTCACATGCACGACAGATCCCCCTATGCTGCCGCAAACAAGGAGGCCTCATGTTGCGAAGACGGACGTTCCTGACGATGCTGACGCTGCTTTCGCTTTGGACCGCGCCCCAGGCGACTGGGGCCGAAGAACTGCACCCCACGGGAGGAGCCATGGAGGAGAAGCGCATGGAGACGGGACGAGAGCAACTGGAACGATTGAATCCCAGGGCCGAGGCAGACCTGCGCGCAGCCCTGGACGACATTGCGCCGGACATGGTGGAAATGGTCGTGGCCTTCGGCTACGCCGACATCTACGCCCGGCCGGGGCTTGCCGCAGAGGACCGGCAGGTGGCCACCATTGCCGCGCTGACCGCGCTGGGCAACGCGGAGCCGCAGCTCCGCTTCCACATGGACGGCGCGCTGAACCTGGGCTTGAGCCCGCAGGAGGTGGTGGAAATCCTCTATGTCAGCACGGTGTTCGCGGGCTTTCCGGCCGGGCTGAATGCGCTGGGGTGCGCGCGGGAGGTGTTCCGCCAACGCGGGGTGCGGCCAGCCCCCCCGGCCCCGCGTACGGGGGACCGCAGGACACGCGGTCTGGCCGCACTGGAGGCCACAAGCACGGGCGCGGGCAAGCAGGTGCTGGATGCGCTTGCGGACATGGCGCCGGACATGGCCGGATTCATCCTGGACTTCTCCTACGGCGACGTCATCTCGCGGCCGGTGCTCTCGGCCCGGCGCAAGGAGATCGCCATGTGCGCGGCGGCCATGGCGCGCGGCACCATGCGGCCGCAGCTCAAGGTCCATGCCCGTGCGGGCCTGAACGTTGGCCTCACCCGTCAGGAACTTGTGGAGGTCGCCATGCAAATGGCGGCCTATGCGGGCTTTCCCGCCAGCCTGAACGCCCTCTCCGCCCTGCGCGAGGCGTTTCAGGAGGCGCAAACCGCGCAATAGCGCCGGGGCGAAGCTGTGGGACGAAAAAAAAGGGCGGGCCGCGCAAACGGTCCGCCCTTGAGGCTTTTGCAGGGATGACGCGATCCTACCCGCCCAGGTACGCCTTTTTGACTTCCGGGTCGGCCAGCAGCTGCTCGCTGCTGCCCTGGGCCACAATCTCGCCGGTGTCCAGCACGTAGCCCCGGTGGGCGAAGCGCAGGGCCAGATTGGCGTTCTGCTCGATCAAGAGGATGGTCAGGCCCTCGCGGTTCAGCTCCTTCAAGGTGCGGAACATGTCGTACATCAAGAGCGGAGCCAGCCCCATGCTGGGCTCGTCGAGCATGAGGAAACCGCACTTGCTCATGATGGCGCGGCCCAGGGCCAGCATCTGCTGCTCGCCGCCGGAAAGGGACTCGCTGCGCTGCTTCTTGCGCTCGGCCAGGCGCGGGAACAGGGTGTACACCCGATCGTAGTCGCGCGCGGTGGCCTCGTGCCCGTCGGTGCGGGCGTAGGTGGCCAGCTTGAGGTTCTCCTCCACCGTCAGGTTGCCGAAAATGCGGCGCCCTTCGGGCACCAGGGCCATGTCCAGGTCGGACACCACCTTGTGCGGCGGCACGTTCAGAATGCTCTGCCCCTTGAAGATGATGTCGCCCTCGGTGACGCGCGGGGCCTCCGGGGGCGGCAGGCGGCAGATGCTCATGAGCGTGGTGGACTTGCCCGCGCCGTTGGCGCCGATCAAGGTCACGATCTCGCCCTCCTTCACGTCGAAGGAGATGCCGTGCAGGGCCTCGATATTGCCGTAGCGAACCTTGAGGTTCTTGACTTCCAGGAGCGTGTTCAAATCGTGTCGTCTCCAAGGTAGGCTTTGATGACCGTGGGGTTCTTCTGGATCTGCTCCGGGGTGCCGTCCGCGATGGTGGCCCCGAAGTCGATGACCTTGATGCGCGTGCACAGGCTCATGACCACGGTCATCTGGTGCTCGATCATCCAGATGGTGACGGGGAAGGTGTCGTGTATCCAGCGCACCAGCTTGATGAGTCCTTCCACATCCGCCGAATTGAGCCCGGCTGCGGGCTCGTCCAGGAGCAGCAGCGAGGGCTTGACGCTCATGGCCCGGGCGATCTCCACCCGGCGCTGCACGCCGTAGGGCAGGTTCCTGGGCAGTTCATAGGCGCAGTCCTTCAGGTCCATGGCCTCCAGAAGCTCCCAGGCGATCGTGTCGATGGCCTTTTCCCGCGTCACGTAGTTCTTGGTGCGCAGAAAGCAGTCCATGATGCCGTAGCCCAGGCGGTAGTGCTGGGCGATGCGGATGTTGTCCAGCACATGCATCTCGCTCCACAAGCGGATGCCCTGGAAGGTGCGCGCCACGCCCAGGGCCGTCACCTGATGGGGCCTGAGGCCCCTGGTGTCCTTGCCCTGGAATTTTATGCTGCCCTCGCTCGGCTGGTAAAAGCCGGAGATGAGGTTGAACACGGTGGTCTTGCCCGCCCCGTTGGGACCGATAAGCGCCACCATCTCGCGTTCGGCCAGTTCGATATTGAAGTCGTTGACCGCGATCAGGCCGCCGAAGCGGCGCGTGAGTCCGTGTATCTCAAGAAGCGACATGCTCTCTCCGGCTCGCTATTTGAACGAATAATACTTGCGCAGTTTGGGGAACAGGTCGGACAACTCCTTGTTGCCCATAAGCCCCTCCGGCCTGAACTGCATGAGCAGGATCAGCACCAGGGGGATGACCACCCACTTCCACACGCCCAGGAAGCGCAAAGCTTCCATAAGCACCGTGAACAGCACCGCGGCCAGCGTGGCGCCCGAAAGCGAGCCCATGCCGCCCAGGTACACCATGACCATGATCTCGGTGGAACGCATGATGTCGAAGCTTTGCGGGTTCACGTAGCCCAGGATGTGCGCGTAGAGCCCGCCCGCAAGACCCGCCAGGCCGGAGGAGAGCATGAAGGCGATGAGCTTCATGCGGTTTGTGTCCACGCTCATGATCTCCGCCGCGATCTCGTCCTGGCAGATGGCGGGCACGCCCTTGCCAAGCGTGGAGGACACGAAGCGCCGGAGCAGCCACACGGTGAACAGGGTGCCCAGCATCACGAAGATGAGCATCCAGGGGATGTCCACCACGGCCTTCATGCCGTTTTCCGTGGCGCTCATGCCCATGAATCCGCGCGGCCCGCCCACTATCTCCATGTTGTTGATGGCCGAGATGACGATGTAATTGGCGGCCAGGGTGATGATGGCCAGGTAGTCGCCCCGCGTCTTGAAGGAGGGGATGGCCACCACCAGACCGGCCAGGGCCGCCGCCACGGAGCCCACCAAAAGCGCCAGGGGGAAGCCCACAAGCGCCAGTTGGCCGGGCAAAAGCGGCGCGCCCAGGATGGCGTTCTTGCTGAACAGCAGCACGGTGCAGATGGAGGAGACGTAGGCCCCCACGCACATGAAGCCGCCGTGCCCGCAGGAGAACTCGCCCATGTAGCCGTTCACCAGGTTCAGGCTGGTGGCGAGCATGATGTTGACGCCCATGAACATGAGCACGGAGATGTAATAGCTGTCCAGCACGCCGAACTGCGCCAGGACGGCGATGCAGGCCATGAAGGCGAAAACGCCGATGGTGACGATGTGTTTCTGCATTGGCTGGCCCCGCCTAGATCTTGGTGGTCTGCGCCACGCCGAAGATGCCGGTGGGCCTGAGCCAGAGGATGATCAAAAGCACCGAGAAGGCGAAGAGGTCGCGCAGGGTGCTGGGGAACACCGCCACAACGCCGATCTCGATGAAGCCGAGCAGGAAGCCGCCCACGATGGCGCCCCGGATGTCGCCGATGCCGCCCACCACCGCCGCGATGAAGGCCTTCCACCCGATGAGCGCGCCCATGTACGGTTCGAGGATGGGGTAGCTCATGGCGAAGAGGATGCCCGCCAGCCCCGCCATGCCGGAACCCAAGATGAAGGTGAACACGATGATGGTGTCCAGCGGAATGCCCATGAGCGGGATGGCGAACTTGTCGTAGCTGATGCCGCGCATGGCCATGCCGATCTTGGTCTTGCTGACGATGGTCTCCAGGAAGAAGAACACCAGGATGGCCGCCACGATGACGATGACCTTGAGGTTGGTCACGGACACGCCGCCGCCCAGATCCCACACCACCTTGTCGATGAGGTCGGGGAAGCGTTTGCGGCTGGCGCCGAGCAAGGCCAGGTTGCCGTTCTCGAGCATGAGGCCGGCCATGAGGGCGGTGATGACCACGTACAGCCGGTTGGCGCCCTTGCGGCGCAGGGGGCGGTACATGGTGCGCTCCAGCGCCACGCCCACGAAAGATGTCAGCACCATGGTCACCGGCACGGTGATGGCGAGGGCCAGGGCCGGGTTCAGACTCATGCCCAGGGCGAAGCCATCGCTTGTGCCGAGCAGCGTCACCGCCACGAAGAAGGCGATGTACGCGCCCACCATGAAAATGTCGCCATGGGCGAAGTTGATGAGCCGAAGCACGCCGTAGACCAGGGTGTAGCCCAGGGCGATGAGGGCGTAGAAACTGCCGAACTGCAACGCGTTCAGGATATGCTGAAAGATTTCCACCGGGGGCACCTTGGCTTTGAGAGTGAGCCTGCGCGCGGCCGGGTCCGCACAAGCCTGCGCCCTGTGTCGGGCGGGTGCGGCGGGAACGCCTTGGCGCGCAAAACAAGGCGGCGGGGACCGTTAAAGCGGCCCCCGCCGCGCGTCATGCCATTCGCGCGTCTACTCGGGGCAGACGGATTCCTTGAACTCGAACTTGCCCTCCGGGCTGATCTGGACCACCACGGCGCACTTGTTGGGGTCGCCGGTGCCGGCGAACTTCATGTTGCCGGTAATGCCCGCGAACTCCTTGATGTTGGCCAGGGCGTCGCGCACGAGCTTGCGCTGGGCCTTGATGTCCTTCTCCACCTTGCCGGCGGACTGGATGGCCTGGAGCACCAGGCGGGTGGCGTCCCAGGTGAGGGCGGCCACGTCGTCCGGAACGTACTTGTACTTGGAGTTGTAGCGGTCGATGAACTCCTTGGTGGCGCCCTGCGCGCCGGCCGCGGCATAGTGGGTGCTGAAGAACTGGCCGATGCAGTCCTTGCCGCACAGGGTCATCAGCTCGGCCGAACCCCAGGCGTCGGAGCCCATGAACGGACCCTGGTAGCCCAGGTCGTGGGCCTGCTTCACGATGAGCGCGACCTGATTGTAGTTGTCGGGGACGAAGATGAAGTCAGGCTTGGCGGCGATGATCTTGGTCAGCTGGGCGGAAAAATCCTGGTCCTTGGTGCCGTGGGACTCGAAACCGACCACGGAGCCCTCGCCGTTCTTCTTCTCCCACTCGGCCTTGAAGATCTCGGCCAGGCCCTTGGAGTAGTCGTTGGCGATGTCGAAAATGACCGCGCTGGTCTTGGCGCCGAACTGCTTGGAGGCGAAATTGACGGCCACGGGACCCTGGAAGGGGTCCAGGAAGCAGGCGCGGAACACCCAGGGGCGGTCCTTGGTGGTGTCCGGGTTGGTGGACCAGGGGGTCACCATGGGCACCTGGGAGTCGTTGCAGGTGGCGCCGGCCGGAATGGCCTGCTTGGAGGAGTTGGGGCCGACGATGGCCACGACGTTGTCCTGGTTGATGAGCTTCAGCGCGGCGTTGACGGCGCTTTCGGCCTTGGCTTCGTTGTCCTGGTAGATGAACTCGAGCTTGTACTTCTTGCCGCCGACCTCAAGGCCGCCAGCGGCGTTGATGTCTTCCTTCAGCATTTCGGCGGCGAATTTGGAAGCCTCGCCCACCTTCGGGATATCGCCGGTCAGTTCCAGGTTGAAGCCGACTTTGATCGTGTCGCTGTCCTTGCCGCAGCCCATGAGCGCAAACGCGCCCAGGGAAAGGGCAAGAACGGCCATCAGCACCTTGACTGTCATCGTTTTCATCGTTCCTCCTCCGAAATTTGTAAAAAACCACCAGGCCAATTAGTGTATTTCCCATTAACCCAAACGGAAATGGAGTTCAAAGGATTTTTTCCCGAAAGCGGGTCATTTGCCCGCGTACCGAATTTTATTCTTCTTCCACATGGAGCACGCCGCGTTGCCTGCGGCGGCGATTTGGTGTAATTCCCCACCCTGCGCCAAGAAATCGTTCGTACAACGAAAACGGAGCCCCCATGTCAGAAAAAGCAGTGCGCAAGGTGCTGGAGCACGCCCGCGAAGGCCTGAACGTCCGCGAGGCGTTCTTTGAGGAAAACGCGCAGCATCTGGTGGACATCGCCAAGACCATGGCCCTCGCCCTTACCGAAGGAGGCAAGGTTCTTTTCTGCGGCAACGGCGGCAGCGCCGCCGACAGCCAGCACCTGGCCGCCGAATTCGTCAACCGCTTCCGCCTGGAGCGCCCGCCCCTGCCCGCTCTGGCGCTCACCACGGACACCTCCATCCTCACCGCCATCGGCAACGACTACGGCTTCGACCTGGTGTTCGTGAAACAGGTGCAGGCGCTTGGCCTTGCCGGGGACATCCTCATCGGCATCAGCACCTCCGGCACCAGCAGGAACGTCATCGCGGCCCTGCGCGAGGCCAAGGCGCGGGGGCTGGTGACCATCGGCATGTGCGGTTCGGCCACCGGGGAGATGGAGCCGCTCTGCGACCACCTCATCAGCGTGCCCAGCCGCGACACGGCCCTCATCCAGGAGGTGCACATCGCCGCCGGCCACATGCTGTGCCACGTGGTGGACCACTTTCTCTTCGAGGCGGTGATGGAGCTTGGCCGAAGCTAGGTCCAGACCCAGCGGCGGCGGCGGCTTGGCCGTTGCCGTTGCCACACTGGGCCCGGTGGGCCGGATGCCCGGAGCTCCGGGCACATGGGGTTCGCTGGCGGCCCTTCTGGCCGCGCCCTGGTGCTTCACCCCGCTGCCGATTGGCGCGCGCGTTGGCGTGTTGTGCCTGGTGCTCGTTCTGGGGGCATGGACCGCGGGCAGGGCCGAAAAGGCCTTGGGCGGCAAGGATCCTGGCTGCGTGGTGGTGGATGAGCTACTGGGGCAGTGGACCGCCTTCGCCCCGTTTCACCTGGCGGGCTGGACACGGGCCATGCCGCTGGAGATGCTGGCCCTGTTCGTCCTCTTCCGCATCTTCGACATTTTGAAGCCCTGGCCCATACGGCAGGTCGAGCGCACCGTTCCGGGCGGGTTCGGCATCATGCTGGACGATCTGCTGGCCGGATTGCTGGCCGCCGGGGCCTACGCCTTGTTGCGGCCCCTGGTCTAGGCCCACCAGCACCCGCCCAGGGCCGTCCCTGAACCGGAGTCGGCCGCCATTCGCCCCCCCATTCCCGCGCCGCATCCCGGACGCAAAAAACCGCCGCTGCCCGAAGGCAACGGCGGTTTGTACGTGCGTTCGCGGCAGCAGGCTAGTTCTGCAGCTTGAACTCGTCGCGGCGGTTCTTGGACCAGGCGGCCTCGTTGTGGCCCGGGTCCATGGGGCGCTCCTTGCCGTAGCTCACGATGGTGATGCGGCTGTCGGGAATGCCCAGCTGGTTCAGGAACTCCTGAGAGGCCTTGGCGCGACGCTCGCCCAGGGCGAGGTTGTACTCGCTGGTGCCGCGCTCGTCGCAGTGGCCTTCAACAACGATGTTGAACAGGGAGTACTTCTTCATGGCCTCGGCCTTGGCGTTCAACACCTCGCGGCTCTCCGGGGTCAGCTCAAAGGAGTCGAAGGCGAAGAAGATCATGTTGCCGAGTTCGCGCTGGGCAGCCTCACGCTGCTGGGCGCGCAGTTCGTCCTCGGTGAGGGCGCGCGGAGCCGGAGCGGGCTGGTTCTGCCAATCGGTATCCTTGTCCGAAATCTCGACCTTTGTGGCCGAGGCGGGCATGACGTCGGCGGACTTCTTGGCGCAACCGGCGCCCAGGGCCACCAACATGCACATCATCAGAATGCTTCCCCAAATACGTTTGGCGTTCATGATTCCTCCTTCAATTCCCTTGCGTTTGCGCAGGTGATGCGTCCGGGATGTTCAAACAATCCGCCACCAAAAGCTCTTTCCAGGCGAAGATATTCCGCCTGTTTCCACCGAAAAGCAAGCTCCTTTTTCACCGCGTCTAGTTGAGGGCCGGAGCCACGCCCCAGGCCGGGGCCATGGCGTCGCCGGGACCGGTGGGCAACTGCCGTGCCGCATCGCCATAGCGCGTGGTGATGAAGATCTTGCTGCCGCCGTTGCGGGTTGAGGAAAAGGAGATGAAATACCCGTCCGGGTCGAAGCTCGGATCCTCGTCGCTGCCGGGTCCGAAGGTGATCTGCCGCTCCTGCCCGGCCACCAGGTCGCGCACGAAGATGCGCTGCCCTTCCGGGGTGAGGCGCGCAAAGGCCACGAAGCGTCCGTCCGGGCTCAGGGTGGGCCGGGTGTTGTAGCTGCCCTCGTAGGTGATGCGCTCGACAGCGCCGGTGTCGCGGTTGAGCAGAAAAATCTGCGGTCCGCCGAGCCTGCCGGAGCAGAAGGCCATCTTCCGGCCGGAAAGGTCGAAGGCGGGCGAGACGTTGATGGCCCAGCTGGGGGCCAGCGCCTTGCCGGGATTCATGTGCTCGTCCAGCAGGTAGATGTCTGGATTGCCGCTTGTGGACAGGGAAATGGCGATGCGTCCGTCCGGGGTGTAGGTGGGGCTGATGGCCACGTTGCCCGCGAACTTGCGCAGGCGCGACACGCGCGTGTTGCGGTCCCATATGCCCAGGCGGTGCCCGCGGTCGGAAATGTTGGTGTAGGCCACATACCGCCCGTCCTTGGACCAGGAGGGGCTCACGTTGTAGCCGTTGTCGTTGGTGATCTGCGTAAGCCCGCGGCCCAACGCCGAGGAGGTGAACAGCTCCTTGCCGCCATTGACCTTCTTGGAGAAGGCGAGTGTCGAGTCGAAGAAGCCGCTCTTGCCGGTGAGCACGCGCATGAGCTGCGCGCAAAAGCGGTCGGCCACCAGGGCCACCCCCCCGTCATCCACCTGGCTGTAGCCCTTGCCCAGAAGCAGCTTGCGCGTGTAGGTCTCGTACACGCGGGCCTCTATGTCCTGGCCGCGCCCGCCCACGGTCATCACCAGGTCTATGCGGCCAAGCTGCAGGGGCTTGAAGTCGATTTCATCAGCCTTGAGCCCTTTGCTGGGATCGCCGCCCAACACCTCGCTCATGTAGGCCAGCCGCAAAAAGGGCAGGTAGCTGATGTCGCTCTGCACGGTTTCGGCGAACCGCTTGGCCAGCGCGCTGCTGCCAGGGCCGCCTGGGCCGCGCGCGGGCAGCACGAGAATGTTCACCTTGTTCTGGCCGGGACCAAAAATATCCACGGACAGGGCGTCGCCAGCGTGGCCGCCCTTGGCCAGCAGCAGAACCATGAGGCAGGCAAGAATCAAGGTCTTGAGTTTCATTGCGTTCTCGGGGATGCTGAAGCTATTTCAGCATTTCCTGCAGGTTGAAGGTGATGCGCAGGGTGTCCAGGGTCTTCACGCGCGGGGGGGGCAAGGTTTCGGTCTGGGCCACGGCGTTCATGGCCGAATTGTCGAAAATTTGGTTGCCGGAAGACGTGACGACCTTTGACCCCAGGATCTTGCCCTGCCGCGGGTCGATCTTGATCTCCAGGGTCACGGCCACGTTGGTCTCGGTGCCGAAGGCCGGGTACCGCCAATTCTTTTTGATGATCTGCTTCACGATGTCGCCGTAGACGCTCATGAGCCCTGTGCCCGTGCCGCCCGCGCCCGTGCCCTTGCCGCCGCCCGCGCCGCCGGGGCCGGTGCCTCCTGCCGTAAAGATGTTGCCGCCCGTGGACTTGCGCAGGGCGGCCAGCTCGCCCGCCACGGGGTCGGGCTTGGCGGCCGGGGCCTTGGCTGTCTTGGCCTTGGCGGAAACGTCCTGCTTCACATCCTGCAAGGCCTGCTTGAGCAGCTCTTCCTTGGTGGGCTTCTTCTCCTCCGGCTTGGCGGGCTGCGGCGGGGTCTTGTCTTCCTTCTTCTCCGGCTTGGGCTTTTCCTCCACCTTCTTTTCACTGATGGCCTTGGCGTCGTCCACCTTGGGGGCGGGCTTGGGCTCGGGCTTGGCCTGGGCGGGCGCCGGCGGGGGGGCGATGGCGGCGGCGGCCTGCTCCTCCTGCTGGCCTTCGGCCAGGGCCGGGGGCGCTCCGGCGGCCTCGCCGGTCTCCCCTGCGGCCGGATCCTCGGAAGGATTCAGAGACACCAAATCCACAGTGTACATGGGCTTGTCCATGTCCACCTTGAGTGTGGCGCTCAGGTTCATCATGGCCAGGGTCACAAGCATGGCGTGCAGCGCCAGCGAAAGCATGAACCCTGTGGAACGTCGGGATTCCCGCACGGATGTTCCCTCTCGGCCCGAAAGCTACGGCTTTCCAGGCTGTTGCGCCGCCCCGGCGGCCGGGGCCTTCTCTTCGCTCGACTCGGCCACGATGCCGAGCTTCTCGATGCCCACGCTCTTGATCTCGCCCATGACCTTGACCACGATGCCGTAGGGGACTTCCTGGTCGGCACGCAGGTACAGCTGCTTTTTCTGGTTCACCACCAGGTTCAGCAAATGGTTCTGCAAATCCTCGAAGGGCACGTTGTACTCGTCGAGGTACAGGCCGCCGTCCTTCTTGACGGTGAGCACCAGATGGTCGCTGCCCGCAGGCAGGGTGCGCACGCTGCGGGTCTTGGGCAGGTCCACGTCCACGCCTTGCGTCAGCATGGGCGCGGTGACCATGAAAATGATGAGCAGCACCAGCATCACGTCCACAAAGGGCGTGACGTTGATCTCGGCAAGGTAGCCCCGCTTGCCGCCGTCTTTGCCGACGCTTGCGCCCATGGCCGCCTCCTACTGGTTCCGGGAGCCCGGCCCGGACGCCCAGGAGACTTCGCGCTCCACGCGGTTCAAGAATGCGCCCGCGAAGTTCACCAGCTCGGTCTCCACCTCGCCCAGCATGGCGTTGAGGTAGTTGTAGGCAATGGTGGCGGGGATGGCCACCACCAGCCCGATGGCCGTGGCGATGAGGGCCTCCGAGATGCCGGGGGCCACGGTGGCGAGCGCGGCCGACTGCGACAGGCCGATGGAATGGAAAGAGTGCATGATGCCCCACACCGTGCCGAAGAGCCCGATGAACGGCGCGGCGTTGGCGCAGGTGGCCAGAAACGAGAGCGATGCGGACAGGCGCTTCATCTCCTCGGAAACGCCCTGGCGCAGCACGCGCCGGAGGGTGTCCTTCACCAGCATCCGCTTGCGGTCGCGCTCGATGTCGGCGCGCTCCAGCTTGCGGAACTCGCCCACGGCCAGCAGCCCCACCTTGGACAGGGGCGAGGTCTCGTCGCGGCTGATGGCGGAAAGCCCCTCGGAGAGGTCCGCCGCGTCGTTGAACAGGGCATAGCCCCGCGCCACCTGCTTTTTGGCCCGATTGTACAGGATCAGCTTATGAAAAATGATGGTCCAGCTCCACAGGGACATGCACACGAGGAACCCCATGACCAGCTGCACGCCCAGCGTGGCGCTCAGGAACATGCTCCAAAATCCGCCTTCAGGCACCATGCGCGTCTCTCCTCTTGGGCAGCGGCGGCGTTCGCCTGCCGCGTGCGAGTGTGTCCCGGCCGCAGCCGACCGGGGCCATGCGAAAAACCTAGCGGCGCGCGCGGGCGCGCTGCACAATGTCCCAGGCGTTCTGCGCCGCCTGGGCGATGTCCTCGGGCGTGAGCCCCGCGCCCAGCCCCACCTTCTGGCGCATCTCGCGCGAGACCAGGTCGCCCGGCGCATGGGCGTCGTTGTCGATGACCAACCTGGCCCCGCAGCGTTTGGCCATGGCCGCCACGTGGCCGTTGGCGTAGCTGTGGCCGCGCCGGGTGGTGATCTCCAGCGCCACGCCGCGCTCTGCGGCCAGCCGGGCCTCCACCTCGGTGATGAGCCCCGGATGCGCCAGCACGTCCACCCCGGCCTCGATGGCGGCGAGGTTGGTGCCCTGGGCCACGGGCTCCACCACGGTCTCGCCGTGGCAGACGACGATCTGCGCCCCGGCCTCGCGGGCCATCTGCGCAAACTCGGCCATGAGGGCGGGCGGCACATGGGTCAGCTCCACCCCGGCCAGCACCTCCATGTCGAAGAAGTGCGCGTAAGACACCGTAAGACGGCGGACGTTGTCCAGAATGAGGGGGATGTTGCTGGCGTCGGCGTGGTCGGTAATGGCGATGGCGCGGTACCCGGCCACCTTGGCCCGGCGGATGAGCTCCGCCGGAATCAGCTCGCCGTCGCTGAAGGTGCTGTGCGTGTGCAGGTCGATCATGCTCGCCTCACATCTTGTACTTAAGCTCGTCCGGGGAGAGGTTTTCCAGCTCCTCGGTCCACTTGTCGCGCTCCACGCCGGAAAACTGGGCCTGCGCGGCCTCCAGGGTGCGGGTGCCCGCCTGGTCCAGCACGCGCCGGGCCACGCGCACCGGCAGGCCGAAGCGCGCGGCCAGGGCTATGGCGTCGGACGGACGGCAATCCACCCGCAGAACCTCGCAGCCCTCGCCCTCGCCCCGCAGCAGCACCAGCTCGGCGTAAAACGTTCCCTCGCGCAGGTCCACCACCTCGGCGGCGGACAAGCGCGCCCCCAGGGCCTTAACCACGCGGCCCATGAGGTCGTGGGTCATGGGCCGGGGCGTCTCCACGGCGTTTATGGCCAGGGAAATGGCCATGGCCTCCACCGGCCCCACCCATATGGGCAAAGCCAGGTCGCTGGCCTCGTCCTTCAGGATGATGACCGGCGACTGGGCCTTTTCGTCCACGGCGAGGCCGAAAATCTTCATCTCTACCATGGCTGGCCCGCCCTCTCTCCCACCAGGGAGTGGTTCTTGGCTTCGACGATGCGCGCACGCACGAGCAGACCCGCGGGATCGCGCCGGAAGCCGTCCGGAGCGCCACCGCCCGCGTCGTCCAGGCGCAGGTTCACCACGCGCCCGGCCTCGTCGCGGCCACGCCAGAAGGACGGACCCTCGTCCTGTTTGCGGCTTTTGGCCTCCAGCAGCACAACGGCCTCGCTTCCCTCCAATCTTTTTAGAGTTTCTTTAGTAATGTCATTCTGCAAAGACTGCAAGCGCAACAATCGCGCCTGGGCAACGGTTTCGTCAATCTTCGGCGTCATGCGCACGCTGGCCGTGCCGGGCCTGTCGGAATAGCGGAACGAGAAGCTGGACTCGAAGCGCACGCGCTCCATCATGTCCAGGGTCTGGGCGAAATCGTCCTCGGTCTCGCCGGGGAAGCCCACAATGAGGTCCGTGGTGAGCGCAATGTCCGGCCGGGCCGCGCGCAGCCCCTCGACGATCCCCAGATACCGCGTCCGGTCGTACTTGCGGCCCATGCGCGCCAGCACGGCGTCGCTGCCCGCCTGCAGCGGCAGGTGCAGGGCCGGGCACAGGTTCGCAAGCTCCCCGAAGGCGCGGATGACCGCCGGGTCGATGTCCTTGGGGTGCGAGGTGGTGAAGCGCAGGCGCACAAGGCCGGGGATGGCCGCCACCCGGCGCAGCAGTTCGGCGAAGCCCACGCCGCAACCGCCGGAATCAAGGCCGTAGGAATTCACGTTCTGGCCAAGCAGGGTGATCTCGCGCGCGCCCTGCTCCACGCGGGCGCGGCACTCGTCCAGCACGGCCTGGGGTGCGCGGGACTTCTGCCTGCCGCGCGTATGGGGCACGATGCAGTAGGCGCAGAAATTGTCGCAGCCTTGCATGATGTTCACAAAGGCCTGGGCCGGTCCGGCGTCGGGCTCGCCCGCGTCGGCGTCAAAGGCGGGAGCGGGGTGCGGGGCGTGGGGATGCAGCACGTCCTCGCGTTCCGGGTAGGCGGGCAAAAAATCCAGCAGGGCCACGCGGGCGTCCGGCTCCGCGGCCAGACGGTCAAGGGCGTCGGGCGCGGCGGCGATGCCGTCGGTGCCGAAGACCAGGCGCACAAAGGGAAAGCGCTCGAAAAACCCCTGGCCGATCTGCTGGGCCACGCAGCCGCCCACGGCGGCCAGCAGGCCGGGCTTGCCGCGCCGATAGGCCGCCAGACGGCCAAGCTCGCTGTACACCTTCTGTTCGGGTTTTTCGCGTACGCTGCAGGTGTTGACCACGAAACACCAGGCGTGCTCCTCCGTGGTTTGCCGCCACCCGCGCGCCACAAGGGCGCGGGTCAGCCAGTCCGAGTCGCCCACGTTCATTTGGCACCCGAAGGTGATGATGTGAAAGGTCTTGTCCAAGAACACTCCAAAAACGTTTCAAGCACCCGCACTCCCCGTGCGGAAGCGGGCATATTCCCCTTCCGGCCGCAGGTCAACGGTCCGCAACGGCTGTCCCCCTGCACCCGGCGGCGGCAGGCCATGCCGACTTCAAAACCGTCGTGCGCCGAAAAAGGGCACAAGCATGGGCACGCGCGCGGCATAATCCCGCCATGCCGAGCCGAGTTCGGCGGCCAGCCTGCGCTCCTCCAGCCAGGTTCCCAGCACCATGTACGCGCAGCCGAACAGCGTGAACACCAAGGAGCCCAGGCTTTGCGTCGGCTGGCAGGCCAGGATGAGGATGCCGCCCGCGTGCATGGGGTGGCGCACCAGCCCGTAGGCCCCGGTGGTGCGGAACTGTCGCCGGATGTCCGGGCCGTGGGACAGGCGGCCGTGCAGGAACTCCCACAATTGCGTCAGGCCAAGCATCCTGAGCCCGCCCACCTGGAGCACGGCCCAGGCCAGCAGCAACACCCCAGCGCCCTGCCCCGCCCACAGCAGCACCCTCGCCGCGCCCCCAACAGCCCACATCCGCTGGGGCAGGTCCGGCTCCTTGGCGAGCACCAGCCAGAAGGTCCACACGCTTACCAAAGCGTAGCCCAAAGGATACAGGACACAGCGCGGCCCAAGGGCCAGCTCGAAGGCGGCCTTGACCCTGCGCGCGGCCAGGATGCTATGCAGCGCGCCCCAGCCCGTCCACAGCCCCAGGGCGTAGGCCGCGTCGGCGAGCGCCTCGGGAGCCAGGGAGCCGGAGGGCGTCACGCGGCGTCGCCCTTCTCCGGCGGCAGGCCAGGCAGCCAGGCGTCCAGGAACTCCAGCACGGCGCGGGCGTTTTCCTCCACCGGGCGCAGGGCGTCCAGCACGCACTCGGCCTCCGGGTTCTCCTCGTAGGGCACGTCCACGCCCACCACCTGGCCCAGGCCGGGCACGGGCTGGCCGGTGCGCTTGCGCATGAGCGCCTTCTGGTACATGCCGGGCATGACGTAGGCTCCCCGGTGGCCGCCGATGGACTGCTGGCTGGAGCGCACGGCCTCGCGGCGCATGGCCTCGGGCAGGGGGCAGCGCACCAGCACCTCGGCCATGCGCGGAATGACGGCGCGCGCCTCCTGGCGCATGGCCAGCCTGTAGGCCGTGGCGTCCAAAATGACGCCCCGCCCCTGGACCACCAGGTCCGCGGCCTCGCGGGCGAAGAGCTCATACGCCTTGGCGCGTTCCTCCGCCGTGTAGGCGGGCTGCGGGAAGTAGGCCCGGCGGCGCTCGTCCATCATCAACAACGCGGGCTCCACCCCGCGCCGGGACAGTTCCTCGCACACCGCGCGGGCGATGGTGCTCTTGCCGCAGCCGGGCAGCCCGGTGAACCAGAGCGCCCAGCCGGGGGAGTCGGCCGAGGCGCTCATGCCTGGCCTCCGTCGCAGGGCTCAAGGTAGCGGCCCGGGGTGCGCCAGTCGAAGGCCTCGTCCTCCAGCACGCGGAGGATGAAGCGCACCAGCGCGCGGCGCACGGCTTCCGGATGGTCGGGGTACCACTCCGGCGAGACGATGACCAACCCCCGGAACACGAAGAAGGGCGCAATGGCCGCGAGCACGCCCTGGTCGCCGCTGGCGGCGAGGTACTCTTCGAACAGAATGTTCCAAAGCTCCGCAAACGGCCCCTGGAACAGCGCTCCAGGCTGTGCGGCCTCCGGGTTCATGCGCAGGCCGAAAAGCAGGTAGTTGGCGGCCAGCGAGGCCAGATCGCTGGCGGGTTCGCCCCACTCGCCCCGGCTGCGGTCCAGCACGCGGAAATCCCGTTGCGGCGCGTCCGGAGGATCCACCAGGATGTTCCAGGGGTGCACGTCGCCATGGACCACGCTTAGGCGGTGGGAGAAGCCCCGCAGCTTCCAGCGCCAGTCGATGAGGCGCTTCTCAAGCCGCGCGAAGTCCTCGTCGGCCAGAAAGGGGCAGGGGTGCGGAAACGCCTCGTCCACCAGTCCCATGATGCACTCGCTGGCGCCCAGCAGGTTGCGCACATGGCGATAATAGAGGTCCGCGTCGTCCTTCTTCACGGCGTGGATCTCCGCCAGCCAGCGGGCGAGGGCGCGCGCCATGTCGCGGTCGGCCGGGCGGTAGTCCCCGCCGCTGATGCGCTCCAGGTCCAGAAAATAGTCATAGCCCCGGAGCTTCTCGTTCATGATGAAAAACTCGCACGGCTCGGCCACGGGAACAAGGCGGCTGTGGGCGTCCACGTAACCGAGGGCCATGGGTCGCACGTGGCGCGGCAGGCGCGCGCTGGTCTCGAACTGAAACATGAGGATGGCGGCGCGATCCCAGTAGAACTGGTGGCCGTACTTGTCGCCGCGCATGACGGAGAGCACGCCCTCTCGCGGCTCCCCGTCCACGCGGAAGCGCACCAAGAGCGGCTTGCCGTAGCCGAAGCGCTTGATGCCCTGCTTGTCCAGAGTGCCGATGGCCCCGAGGTCGTCGAGCTCGGCGCCGGGCCCGAAGGCCCGGCGCAGGTACTCGGCCACACGTTCCGGCGTCAGGTCGATCATGGGACCCTCCTTCCGGTTGTCGCGCGGGGCGCCTGGTGCGGCGCGGCGCGGGTGGTTTCCGGGCGGGAACGCCCGGCTAGATGCTGCGCCCGAAATGGGCGCTCAAGCTCGCGTTGAAGTCCTCCATGCTGAACCGGTGCTCCTGGGTGCCCTTGCTGGCCACGCAGAAGGCCGCGCACACGCTGCCCAGCTCCGCCGCCTTGGCCAGGGGTTCGCCCAGGCACAGGCCCTTCAGAAGCCCTGCGCGGTAAGCGTCGCCCGCGCCGGTGGGGTCAAGCGCCTTGTCCACCTTGACCACGGGCACGCGGGTCTCCTGCGCGCCTTGGGCGATGAGCGAGCCTTCCTCGCCCAGGGTGGTGACCAGCGCGCCGGTGCGCTTGAGCAGTTCCGCGCGCGAAAGGCCAGTGGCCTTGATAACCAGTTCGAGCTCGTAGTCGTTGGTGCACAGGGCAAAGGAGCCCTCGATGGCCTGGGCCATCTGCTCGCCGGTAAGCGCGGTGATCTGCTGGCCGGGGTCGAAGATGTAGGGGATTCCCGCCTTCTTGAAGTAGGCGGGCAGTTCCACCATGTCCTGCACGTTGCCCGGCGAAACGATGCCCATGACGGAGCCGTCGTGCCGGTCCGGGAATCTGTAGCCGCAGGGCTCGCGCATGGCGCCGGGGTTGAAGCCGGTGATCTGGTTGTCGGCCTGGTCCGTGGTGATGTAGGCCCCGGCCGTGAACTGGCTCTCCACGCTGCGGATGCCGTCCAGCGGCAGGCCAAGGCCGCGCAGGCGCTCGGCATAGGGGGCGAAGTCGCGCCCGGCGCAGCCGAGAATCAGCGGCTTTTCGCCCAGCAGGGCCAGGTTGTAGGCGATGTTGCCCGCTGTGCCGCCGAAAAACTCGCACAAACCGTCCACCAGAAAGCAGACATTCAAGATGTGGATCTTGTCCGGCAGGATGTGGTCGGAAAACTTGCCGGGAAAGTTCATAATGCGGTCCAAGGCCACGGAGCCGGAAACATAAAGCTGCATGAATCCTCCAGAAGTATGCGGAGCAAAGCCCGCAAGGGGGGTGGTCGGCCGTCTCAGGACGGCCGGGGCGCTGTCTCGGCCTCGATCCAGCGCAGAAAATCCGGGTTGCCGCCGGTTATGGGCAGAGCGGCCACGCAGGGGCAATCATAGCTGTGGGCGCGCTTCAGCGCCTCGGTAAGGGGCGCCACCAGCTCTCCGGTGGTCTTGAGGACGAGCACGGCCTCTTCGGCGCTTTCAAGGGCGCCTTGCCACCAGTAGAACGAACGCATCCCCGGCAAGATGTTGGCGCAGGCCGCCAGGCGCTCCGTAACCGCGAGACGGGCCAGGCGCTCGGCCTCGGCCAAACTGGGCGCGGTGACGTAGACCAGGAACGCGGCCACGGCTTCCCGCCTATTTGCCGCACAGCGGCTTGACGCCGGGCTTGGCCGTGGAAAGATACTCGGCGATGGTGGCGGCGTCGGTTTCGGAAACCGTCGCGCCGTTGCTTCTCATGCGGTCCACGGTCTGCAGCCAGGCCTCCTGCGGGCGCGTCCCCAGCTTCTCGCATATGCGGCCGCCCGCATGGCAGGAAACGCAGGTCCGGGCGACGAGCTTGCCCGCGCTGGCCTGGGCGAAAACCAGCCCGGAGACCATGAGCAGGGCATACAGGCCTATGGCGAAGACGAGGAGCTTTTTCACGACGCTGTCCTTGGAATGATGCGTTCTGCGGCGGCGTGGTGACGCGCCCTCCCGCACTTCGGGTTCAATCACACTTCCCCTTGTCTGGCAACCCGAAACCGCCACCCGGACGCGCCCGGCCAGGTCGGCCCGGGCCGCTTGCCTCTCGCCGCGCCGAATGCTACCCACCCCGGAAAATCGTCTTGCCGGGGCGCCCCGGCCACAAGGAGCAGCCATGCCCGCCCAGACCGCCGCGCCAGCGACAGGCGCGCAGCGCACGCGCGCCCAGGAGGTGTTCGCCATCCTGGCCGCGCGCTACCCCTCCCCGGCCCCGGCCCTGGACTACGCCGACGCCTGGGGCCTGCTGGTGGCCACAGTGCTGGCGGCGCAATGCACCGACGCCCGCGTGAACCAGGTGACGCCGACGCTCTTTGCCCGCTGGCCGCGCATCGCCGACCTTGCCGACGCCGACGTGACGGACATAGAAGACGTGGTGCGCTCCACGGGCTTCTTCCGCAACAAGGCCAAGAACCTCAAGGCGGCGGCGGCGCGCGTCATGGCGGTGTACGGCGGCGAGGTGCCCCGCAGCATGGCCGAGCTCATCACCCTGCCCGGCGTGGCCAGAAAGACCGCCAACATCGTGCTCTCGAACGCCTTCGGCATCAACGAGGGCATCGCCGTGGACACCCACGTCACCCGCCTCGCCTTCCGCCTGGGCTTCACCCAAAGCGACGCCCCCAAGATCATCGAGCGCGACCTGATGCCGCTGTTCGACCGCTCCCAGTGGGCGGACATCAACCACTATCTGGTGTTCTTCGGCCGCGAGGTGTGCGACGCCCGCAAGCCGAAGTGCGCCCCGGAGAACGGCCCGCCCTGCCCGCTGGCCCACCTGTGCCCCAGAAAAGGACTCAAATGACCTACGATCCCGCCACACTCGGCCAGTTCACCATCACCGCCACCGACGGCGCGGCCCGGCGCGGCAGCCTCGTCACCGCCCACGGCGTGGTTCAGACGCCCATCTTCATGCCCGTGGGCACCCAGGGCAGCGTGAAGGCGCTTGCCCCGGACGACCTCGACGCCGCTGGCGCGCAGATCATTTTGGGCAACACCTACCACCTGTACCTGCGCCCTGGCGACGACCTGCTGGCGCGCAAGGGCGGCCTGCACCGCTTCGCCAGCTGGAACAAGCCCATCCTGACCGACAGCGGCGGCTTCCAGGTCTTCAGCCTGAAGGACATCCGCAAGCTTTCCGAGGACGGGGTGGAGTTCCGCTCCCACCACGACGGCAGCAAGCACTTTTTCTCGCCGGAAAAGGTCATGAGCATCCAGAACAACATCGGCTCGGACATCATGATGGTGCTGGACGAGTGCGTGGCCTACGGCGCGGACTACGACTACACGGCCAAATCCCTGGAGCTGACCACCCGCTGGGCGCGGCGGTGCAGGCAGGCGCACCCCAGGCACAAGAACGGGCAGCTGCTCTTCGGCATCAACCAGGGCGGGTTCTTCAAGGATCTGCGGGAACGGAGCCTCGCGCAGCTTGCGGAAATCGACTTCGACGGCTTCGCCATCGGCGGGCTCTCGGTGGGCGAAAGCATCCCCGAGATGTACGACATGCTGCACCACATCGCGCCCCTCATGCCCCGGGACACGCCCCGCTACCTCATGGGCGTGGGCACGCCCCTGGACATCCTGGAGGGCATCAGCGCCGGGGTGGACATGTTCGACTGCGTGCTGCCCACCAGGAACGCGCGCAACGGCACGCTGTATACGTCCCAGGGCAAGGTGAACATCCGCCGGGCCGAGTACCGGGAGGACGACTCCCCGCTGGACCCCCTGTGCCCCTGCTACGCCTGCCGCACCTTCAGCAAGGCCTATTTGCGGCACCTCTACGTGGCCCAGGAGCTTTTGTCGTACCGGCTCAACTCCCTGCACAACATCACCTTCTTCCTCACCCTGGCCCGCCAGGCGCGGGAGGCCATCGAGCAAGGCCGCTTCGCCGCGCTCAAGGCCCACTACCAGGACGTGTTCGCCCCGGCCAAGGACGGCGGCAAGCCATGATCCGCGCGGCGCTGGGCTGGCTTTTCCGCATATGGGGCGCGGCCAGCCTGCTGGGGCTGGCCCTGTGCGCCGGGCTCATGCTCTGCGCCGGGTGGTGGCTGCCCGTGCACGATGCGCCCGGCCCCGCCGACGCCATCGTCATCATGGGCGGGGATGCGCGGCGCTCGGCCCATGGGGCGGACCTGTACCTGGCCGGATACGCCCAGGCCGTGTACGTGGCCAGGCCGTTCTACGACCCGCCGGAACCCCTGTGCGAGTTGGGCCTGCCCTGTCCCAGGGAGGAGGAGGTGGTCCAGACCGTGCTCTCCATCAAGGGCGTGCCGCGCGCGGCCACGCGCCTATACGGGCGCGAGCTTTTGAGCACCGTGGAGGAGGCCGAGGCCCTGGCGCGTGCGCTGCCGCCGGAGGCCAGGACCATCCTTGTGGTCACCTCGCCCTCGCACTGCCGCCGGGCGCTCGCCGTGCTGCGCCACGAGCTGCCCGGCCGCACCATCCTCATGAGCCCCACGCCGCACGAGCGCTTCGAGCCCAAGTGGTGGACGCACCAGGCCTCGGCCAAGGCCGTGGTGCTGGAGCTGGCCAAATTCGCGCAGTATTACGTGGGCAAGCCGTTCCGCACGGGCGTTTCCATGCGGCCGGACGCTGGCGGGAGGGATGACACAGTCCGCGATGCGGCGGGAGGCGGAGGGCAAGACGCTCCCGAAAACGCCGGGAAATACGGAACGGACGCAACAACGCCCAGGGGCGAACCCGCGCGCACTGCGAAACCGCCCCAAGCCGGGGCAGACGGGTCACGCGGGGCGCAGTCCCTCTGAACTCAGGCCGGGGCCTTGCTGCGGCACTTGGGGCACAGGCCGTACAGGTCCATTCTGTGCCGCGCCAGGGTGAAGCCGTACTTCTCGGCCAACTCCACCTGTCTGGTCTCGATGACCGGGTCCATGATCTCGATGGTGCGGCCGCACACCTCGCAAATGAGGTGGTCGTGGTGCTCCGCGCCAAAGTGCGGCTCATAGCGGGTAATGCCGTCGGCGAAGCTCACGGCCTCGGCCAGGCCGCACCCGGCCAGCAGCTTGAGAGTGCGGTACACCGTGGCTTGGCCGATGGAGGCGTCGCGCCGTTTGACCTTGGCGTACAGCTCCTCGGAGGACACGTGCCCCGGCTCCAGCAGGAAGATATCCAGGATCAGCCTGCGCTGCGGGGTAATTTTGAGCCTGTGCTCCTGCAGATAGGAGGTGAAGGCCTGGTGCGGGGTCAGCCGTTGTGAGGAGTCTGGTTTCTGGCGCATGGAATGACTCTTATGGAATCCGCGGCGTTTCTGTCAATGCGCGAATGCGCATAACAGCCCTCTGACTTCTTGACAGCCCCCCCGGCCTGCGTTCTATTGACCCCGTCCGAGCCGCCTTGCGGCCGGGCGACGAAAACAAGGGGCTGCCATGCTGGAACTTTCGCTGTGGGTCCTCGGGGGCGTGTTCGTGCTTGGCCTTGTGGCCTGCCGCCTTGCGCGCAAGCCCAAGAAACAGCACGACATGGAACTCCTGGATTTCGACTTCGACAAAAGCAAGAACTATGAAAAGGACGGGCGCAAATACCCGTTCTCCTACTAGCCCAACCGTCCGGCTAGCACTGCTGGCCGGCGCGGCTGCGGATGGCCTCAAGCTCGCGGGCGCGCGCCCCGCTTGAGCGCAGCTCCTCGGCCTCGGAACGGGCGAACTCCTCAAGGGTCACATTGGCCGGGCTGGAACCCAAGGTTTCGGCAAAGGCGTCGAAAAGCGGGTCCACCCCTTCGTGGATCAGCATCCCCCCGCATTCCCCACCGTCCCCGCAGCGCTCCAGCACGGCCAGCACCTCGGCCATGCGGATGTTGTCCGCCGCCACGGCCAGCCCATAGCCCAAGTCCTCCGCCTCGCCCATGGGCGCCACCATGCCTGCATCGGCCAGAATGCCCAGGGTGTCTGCCACAACGTCCTCGGGCAGGCGCAAATCCCGTGCAAGGAGGCGCACCGGAAGCGGAGAAAGACCGGCCGCGAAACGCGCCGCGATGCGCGAAAGCGCGGCCACGGCCACCTTTTGGCGCGAGAGGGGGCTCAGACGCTGGGAAAGCCCCCTGCGCACGAAGGCGTTCATGTGCTGCACCGCAAAGGACACCTCCGCGCCGAGCAGCACGATGATCCAGCTTATGTACAGCCAGACCAAAAAGAGCGGCAGTTGCGCAAAGCTGCCGTAGATGGCGTTGTACTTGGTGAAGCCAATCTGCCAGTGGATGTACAGCCACTGGGCGCTTTGCCACATGGTGCCCGCCACCAGCCCGCCCACCGCCGCGGACTTGAGCCGCACATGCGTATTGGGCACAAAGGCGTAGACGAAAATGAAGCCCACCCACACCAGCGAAAGCGAAAACAGCTTGAGCAGGAACTCCTCCAACCCCACGGAGCCCGAGGCGCTCAGGAAGTCCTGGACCAGATCCAGCTTCTGCACGGCCACGGTGAGGCTGGCGGCCACAAGCACGATGATGGGGCAAATGACGATGACGGAGAAGAAGTCCGTGAATTTTCGCCAACTGCTGCGCCCGCGCTTGACGTTCCAAATGGAGTTGAACGCGCGCTCCACGTTGCCAACCGTGGTGAACACGGTGAGCAGCAACGTGCCCACGCCTATCCACCCAAGGGTCTTGACGTTTGTGTTGGCGATGTATTGCAGAATCTTGTTCACCACCTCCACGCGGTCAGCGGCGATACCCATGAGAAAATTGCGGAAAAAGCCCGCGTTCTGCAGACCGAAGCCCTTGGAGATGGAGAAGGCCACGGCCAAAAGCGGCACGATGGACAGGATGGTGGTGAAGGTCAGCGCCGAGGCGCGGATGATGCAATGGTCGGCCAAGAACCCCTTGACCACCATGTGCCCCAGACGGGAGAGGGCGTACGCCTTGCCCTTCAATCCGCCGACATCGCCTGCGTCCTTGGCCCAAATGTCCCGGCTGAAGTGGCGCTCCAGCCGCGCGCCCAGCCCCTTTCCCCAGCTCTGTCCCATGCGTCCTGCTCCCGGTCTAGAACAGCAAATCCTTGAAGAACTTGATGGGCTTGAGCGGCAAGCCCAGAATTCCCTTGATAGTGTTGGTAATCAGCAAGCCGGGTGGAATTTCCATCTCCGGGTCGCGCAGCCGCCCGAAAACGCGGATAGGCACCTCGGGGATGCCGGGCATGCTCGCGGCGAGCGTCAACTGGATCGTATCCGCAGCGGGCGAAAAACGTCCCTTGCCCGTCACGACCATGTTCGGGGCTTCCATGCGGAAATCCTCGGACTGGAACACCCCCTGTGCCACCTTGACCTTGGCCGAGGCCACGGAGAACGGGGAGCCTACCCGCCGGGCCGACGTGGACTGCGGCGTCGCCCCCGCCGGCGTCTTGGCTACGTCCTGGGCCTCGCCCTGGCCGGAGCCGGAGAGCACGTACGAGCCGTCCGTGATCTTGAAGCTTCCCAGTCCCTCCAGCGTGCGCAACAGATCATGGTCCGTGGGGCCTGCGCCGGTCACGTCCAGAAACAGGTCCGTCCGACCGGAAACAAGCTGCTTGCCAGCCCAATCCCGCATGAAGGCACCAGCCTGAAAATCCTTTGCGGCCAGCGCCAGGCGGGTCTGCATGGTCTTGGGCCCGGTCACCTGGGCCGAGAACTCGCCGCTGATGCTGCCGCCGTAGAACGAACCGGACAGGGGCTTCACCGTGAGCGTTCCGCCGGAAGCCCGAGCCGTGGCCCGCAAGTCGCGCGTGGAGATGCCCAGCACCTTGAAGCCGCGCAAGACCACGGCGCCCTCAAGGTTCAGGCCGCGCAGGGTGTCCACCGGCAGCGGATCCAGAGTGGGCGGGTCCGGCGCGGCTCCGCGGCGCGGCGGCGGGACGGGCGGCAGGTAGCGGTCCAGGTCCAGAACCCCGCCGGAGAGGTTCACGCTCTGCCGCGGGGCGCTGAAATTTTGCACCGAATACGACCCGCGCAGCGGCAGGTCGTCCAGCTGCGCGCTCAGGTTCGTCAAGGCCATGCCCTCGCCGGAGAGGCGCAGATCGGCCTCGCCGGACAAATGCTGCAGCACGCGCTTGTCGGCGGTTCTCGGCGCGTCGATGTCCAAAGCCGCCAGCACGCGCCTGGGGTCGCCCTCCTGGCAGCGCACGTGGCCCGACAGGCTCCAGTCCCCTCCCAGCCCGGCGACCGATGCCGCGCCGGACAGGTTCAGGCCGCAGGCCGACAGCGCGGCCGACTGCAGGGACAGAGTTGCGGCGGAAAAATCAAGCGCGCCTTTGCCCGAGAACACGGCCTCGTTCTCGCGGGCGGGGAGAAACCAGCCTTTCAAGCGGCCGCTGGCTGTAGCCCCGGAAAGCATGGTCTTGCCCTGGCGTTCGCGCAGCAGACCCGCCACCCGCGCATCCAGGGAAAGCTGCGGCGCAACGCCCGTGGCGGAAACGCCGCCATCCAACTGCAGGGCCCAGTCCGCCCCGGCCAAAGGCGCCGGCGCAAGGCGAGCCTGCGCCTTGAGCGCGGAAAGCCGCAACCGCCGGGGCTGGGCCTTGGGTTGTCCCTTGACCGGGGCAAGTTCCAGCACGCATGGCCCCAGACTGGCCTGCACATCGGCCACGGCGCGCCGCACCACGTGGGCAAGCCGGGTAGTCGGCGAGGTGGCGACACCCGGAGCATTGCCCCGAAACGTCAGGTCCATGCGGCCCGACAGCCCGCCCCCTGCGCGATTGACCCAGGCCACCTGCCGCGCATCCACGTCGTCCATGGTCAGCGAACCGCTCCACCCCAGCACAGGACCGGCGGGACCGGCCGTGGGCCTGGGGTCTCGCTGGGCCTCGCCAAGCTGCACGGTCACATCCGCCGCAAAGGTACCGCCCTGGGCGCGCATGGGCTTCAGCTGAAACCGGTGCCTGCCCTGCCCGCCCTGCCACTCCACCTGGGCGGCCTGCCCGGACACTCCGGCCATGGTGAGCGCGCCCGTGTTGATGCGGCCCGTTCCGTGCACCGCGCGCAGATAGTCCAGGGGCAGATCGGCCACCACCAGCGGCGGACTGGTGGCGTTTGAGGTGAAGGCCGACCAGAGCGCATCGGCGTCCAGACGGTTTGCGGCGAGTTCGAAGTCCAGTTCCGAGCCCTTGTCGAAGCCCATGCGCACCCGGCCGGACAATTCCGAGGAATCCAGGACGAATCCGCTGGTCTCGAACACCAGTTCATGCACATCGGAGGTGATGGACAGTGAACCATGGGCGTTGTGCAACGCGCCCTTATGATCGTGCACGATGGTCCCTGGCCAATAGGCGTTGGCCACGCCACGGGGGCTGAACGGCTCAAGGCGCAGCTTCGCCTCCAGGCGGAACATCTCGGTCACGTCCAGGAACGTCACTTCCCCCGTGCCCTTGGCCCCGATGAGATGCAGCCGCACATTGGACAACTTGAGGTGCCTGCCGGCTTCCTCCACGCTGAGATCGCAGGCCAGGCTGGCCTTGGGCGAGGTCTTGGGCATGAAGGTTCCGCCCACGTCGGCCCGGACCGTGGTCTCCGTAAGCAACGGGCCGGGGTCGGCGGCGCTCCAGTGCAGCTTGCCGGAGCTCTCGACGCGCGCCACCAGGCCGGGACGCGGCCAGGTAAAATCGCAGGAGGCGGTGAAGGGCAGTTCCTCTCCGGACTCGATGCGGCCCGTGCGCAGGTCCACGTCGGTGGTGATGTAGCTGTGGTTGTGGCTGTGGTCGTCCAGGCGGATGCTGCTGTCGGTCATGCGCAGACCGCGCACGGCGAAGCGCGAAAACATGGGACCGGCCTCGTGGGAGGCGTTTTCCTGCTCGCGCAGGTGCTCGGCCATGCCCTCCCAGTTGCCGCGCCCCTGCTCGTCCATGGTCAACACCACTTCGGCGTCGATGAGCTCGATATGGTCGAACACCAGATGACGCCGGAGCAGGGGCAAAACCTGGATGCGCGCGCCCACCTCGCGGGCGGTGAGCAGGGGCTGCTCGCCAAAGGCAGGGTCGTTGCCCAGGCGCAGGCCGTGCGCCTTAAGCCCGAACCAGGGGAAGAAACTCACCGTAAGCTCGCCGTCGAGGCGGGCCTCGCGGCCGGTTGCCGTGTGCGCAAGCCGCCCCAGCACGGCGCGGAATTCCGGCGTGCGCAGATAGTTGGATGTCCACCACACAGCCGCGCCGCTGGCGATGCCCAGCAGACCCAAAAGGATGAACGCTGCGATAATGAGCTTCTTGCGCATGGCGCCCGTCGGCCGATGGCCTGTTCGTAGGTGCGCGCGCGCGGCGCGCGCGGCAAGGAATGCAGGTTGCGACTGCCCGACCTTAGTGAGCAATAGCCGCTTTGCGGCACGGCGGCAAGCGCGTGCGCCTAGGGCGTCTCGCCCCCGCCGGATTCCAGGTGCTCCGGTGCGAGCCCCACAATGGCGATGCCTGCGCGGTCGGCGGCCTCGACAGCGGCCTCAAGGTCGAAGAACAGACTTTTGCCCGCCTCCACGCCCAGGCACGTGCCCTTGCCCCGCGCCAGCTCGCGCACCGTGTCCGGCCCCACGCTGGGCAGGTCCACGCGCTCCTCCTGGCTGGGCTTGAGCATCTTGACCACCACGCAGCCCGGCCCGCCCAGCTCGCACCCGCGGCGAATGGCTGCATCGGTGCCTTCCAGCGCCTCCACGGCGGCCACGATGCCCTCGCGCAGCACCACGCCCTGGCCGATGTCCAGCCTGCCCATCTCGCGGGCGAGCATGGCCCCGCGGCGCAGGTCGGCCCATTCGCGCTCGTCCGGGGCCCGCCGGGTAAGCACGCCCAGGGGCGTGCCAAGGCCCTGCGCATAGGCCTGGGGCGACACCAGCTCCATGCCCTCCGCCTCAAGCAGGGAGGACACGGCGCGCAGGATGGCGTCGTCGCCCTTTCCTGGCAGGGAGAGCAGCACCTTCACGGCGCGGGCGTCGAAATGGCGGATGTCCAGCACGCCGGGCTTGTTGATGGTGCCGGCCATGACCACCTGCCGGACGCGCTGCTCCTTGAGGAAGTCCAGCAGCTTGGCAAGCTGGCCCAGCTTGAGCTCGCGGTGGGCGTCGGCCAGGGGATAGACATCGGGGTTGGTGTGCCCGGAGAACCCGGCCACCACAAGGCGCAAACCTTTGGCCTTGACCCCCTGGGCCACCAGGACCGGGAACTGCCGCCCCCCGGCGATGAGCCCCACCACGGGGGCTTCGTGCTCGCGGCTCTGGCTCATGGCGCCCCCCGTCGGTCCTTCAGGGGCCTAGTCCTCTCCGCCGGACGCGCCGCGCCCGGCATCGGAGGTGATGCCGCGCGTGGTGGTCTTGACGAACTCCACCAGCCGCTCCACCTCGGGCACTCCGGGAAACTCGGCCAAGGCCTTGGCCAGGGCTTCCTCGCGCATGAGGCCGGAGCGGAAGATGGTGCGGTAGGCCTTCTTTATGGCGCCGATGGTCTGGGTGGAAAAACCCTTGCGCTTGAGGCCGATGAGATTGGGACCATAGAGCTTGGCGCGGGTGCCCTGGGCCAGCATGTAGGGGGGAACATCGTTGCTGTATCCGGAAAGGCCGCCCAGGAAGGCGTACTCGCCCACGCGGGCGAACTGCTGAATGGCCACCATGCCGGAAACGATGGCGTGGTCGCCTATCTCCACATGCCCGGCCATGCTCACCGCGTTGGCCACGATGACGTGGTCGCCGATGAGGCAGTCGTGGGCAACGTGGGCATAGGCCATGAACAGGCAGTGCGAGCCGATCTTGGTCTGCATGTGCCCCTGCGGCGTGCCGCGGTGCACGGTGACGAACTCGCGGAAGTCGTTGCCCTCGCCGATGCGCACCCAGGTCTCCTCGCCCTTGAAGCCGAGGTGCTGGGGCTCGTCGCCCAGGCAGGCATAGGAGCGCACATGGTTGCCCGGCCCCATGCTGGTGTAGTTCTTGACCTGCGAAAAGGCGTCCAGACGGCAGCCGTCGCCGATCTCGACCTTTGCCTCGATGACGCAGTAGGGACCGACCTGCACGTCCTGGCCAAGCTTGGCCTCGGGATGCACCACGGCGGCCGGGTGGATGGTGGTGGCCACTATTTGTCCCCCTTGTCCACGATGGCGGCGGAGAACACGCCCTCGGCGGCGGTCTCGCCGTCCACGCTGGCGCGGCCCTGCATCTTCCAGATGTTCAGCTTGTGGCGCACTACCTGCGCCTCCAGCACAAGCTGGTCGCCAGGCACCACCGGACGGCGGAACTTGGCGCTCTCGATGCCAGTGAACAAAAACAGCTTGTCGTCCTTGGCCAGGTCCAGGGTCTTGATGACGAAGAGCCCGCCCGCCTGGGCAAGGGCCTCCATGATCAGCACGCCGGGCATGATGGGACGGCCGGGGAAATGCCCCTGAAAAAACGGCTCGTTGAACGTGATGTTCTTGTACGCCTTGATGCGCACCCCGGATTCTATCTCAAGCACCCGGTCCACAAGCAGAAAGGGGTAGCGGTGCGGCAGCATGGCCATGATCTGCTGGATGTCGTGGACGCTCTCGTTACTCATGGCCGCTCTCCTTGGGCTCCATGGCCTTCTCAAGCCGCCTGACGCGGCGCATCAATTCCGGAAGTTTGGGCAGGCTCAAGGACACCTTGAGGTAGGTCGCCGCATCCATGCTGGGCGAGCCGCCCACCACGGACCCGGCCGGAATGTCCTGGCCGACGCCGCTCTGCGCGGCCACCTGCACGCCATCGCCCAGGGCGATGTTGTCGCGCAGGCCCGCCTGTCCGGCGAGCACAACGCCGTCGCCGAGCTTGGTGCTCCCCGCGATGCCCACCTGGGAGATGATCAGGCAATGCTTGCCGGTCTCCACATTGTGGGCGATCTGCACCAGGTTGTCGATCTTGGTGCCGTCGCCCACCTTGGTGGATTCGAGCGCAGCGCGGTCGATGGCGGCGTTGGCGCCGATCTCCACATCGCGGCCGATGACCACGTTGCCCACTTGCGGCACTTTGACGTGGCCGTGCGGGCTTTGGGCGTAGCCGTAGCCGTCGCTGCCGAGCACGGCCCCAGCGTGGATGATGGCGTTGGCGCCAAGCTTGGTGGCGGCCATGAGCACGGCGTTGGGATACAGAACGCCGCCAGGACCGATCTCGCAGTCCTCGCCCACGTAGACGCCGGGGAAAAGGGTGCAGCCCGCGCCAACCTTGGTCCGCGCGCCCACAAAGACGAAGGGGTACAGGGTGACGCCGTCGCCCAGCTCCGCCTCCGGATGCACGAAGGCCTGCGGGCTTACGCCCGACAGACAGCCCTGGGGCCTGGCGAAAAGGGCCACCACCCGCGCCCAGTCGAGCTTGGGGCTCTTGGACAGCAGGCAGCTTGCACCCTCGGGCGCGTGGCGCTGCTCACACAGGACCGCCCCGGCCCGCGTAGAAGCGAGCTGGGGCAGGTACTTGCGATGCAGCAAGGGGGCGATCTCCCCCGGCCCGGCAAGGGTCAGGGTGTTCACGCCGCACACGTCAATGTCGTGGCCGGAAAAGTCCAGTCCGACCTTTCCGGCCACTTGGGACAGAAGCATATGTGGGCCTCTCCGCTACTTTTTGCGGGACTTCCAGGCCTTGTTCAACTCGGCGGTGACGGCCTTGGTGATGTCGCTGGTGGGGTCGTAGTAGTAGGTGATGCCCTGGGTCTTGGCCATGACCAGGGTGAAGCCGTTCTTGGCCGCGTAGTCGTTCACGGAGCCGTGCAGCACCTTGAGAATCTCGTTGAGTTTGAGGTTCTTCTCGCGGTTGGCCGCGTTCTGGAACATGCGCACGGCTTCGGAGAGTTCAAACTCCTTGCGGCGCAGCTCACGCTCCTTGTCCTGGCGGGCTTCCGGGGCCAGGGCGAAGGCCTGCTTCTGGAAGTCCTCCTGCATTTTGACGAAGTCTTTCTGTTGCTTCTCGATGCGCTCGCTGTCGGGCTTCATCTTGGCTTCAAACTGCTTGATGGCCTCCTGGCCGGGCTCGGAGGTGCGGATGACCTCCTCGGGGTCGAAGATGCCAACCTTGGCAGGACCGGCCGCGAAGGCGACGGACTGCATGAGCAGGAGAAAAAGAGCGGCTGCCAGGAACTTGCGCATGTGAATTACTCCTTCCAACGTGGTGTTGAAGCCGAATGCTTGGTTTCGCCGGGGGCGCTTCCGGTGGTGGTCTCCCATCCTAGAAGCTGCGCCCCATGTTGAACTCAACCTTGCTGTTGCTGCTGTCGTAGAGGTTGTCCAATCCGTAGCCGTACTCGATCTTGAGGGGGCCCATGGGCGAATACCACAGGATGCCCGCACCGACGCTCTTGTACAACCCAAACGAGGGAGATGCAATGCCGCCACGCTTGGGCGTGTCGAACCACGATTCGCCCTCTTTCCAGGTGTTGCCGGCGTCGAAGAAGCCTGTGCCGTAGATGCCCATCTTCTTGCTCAACGGGTAGGTGAGCTCGAAGTTCATGAACATTTCCTTGTCGCCGTACACGGCGCTGAAGCCGCCATCGGAGAGCGGGGTGATCTTGCGCTGCGAGTAGCCGCGCACGGTTCCGGAGCCGCCCAGGGCGAAACGTTCGCTCACGGGGATGGCCTCGTCGTTCCAGTTCTGGCCGACCCAGCCCACCTGACCGTGCCAGTGGAACACAAGGTCGCCGATCACGGGATGATACCAGCCGGAGTCGAAGATGCCCTTGACGAAATTGTCGCTGCCGGCCAAAAGCCCGCCGCCGTAACTCACAGTGACGCTGTTCACCGTGCCCTTGGAGGGCAAGGTGGTGGAACCGCCGTTGGTGGTGTCGCGTACGACGGTGGCCGAGGCCACGCTGGCCGTGTGCCGACCGAGGGAGTCGATGACCAGCTGCGAAGCGCTGGTGGTGTCCACGTCATAGATCTTGTAGCGCTCCAACCGGTAGTCCCAGATGACGCTGGTGTACTCGCCCAGGGGATAGGAGAAGGTCACCTTGCCGCCGAGGGAGTCTCGGTCGTAGGAGACGTAGTCTTCCTGGCGGTCGAAGAGCTGCAGGCCCACACCCAGGTTGCTGTCGTCCCAGCGGGGGTTCATGGCTGTGAAGGTGTACGCGGTTTTCTTGGAGCCCCACTGGCCGTTCAGGCTGGTGCTCCAGCCCTTGCCGAAGAGGTTGCCCTCCTCGATGGAGGCCGCGAAATACACGGAATCGTAGGTGGAGTAGCCCACGCCGCCGCCGATCTTGCCGGTGTCCTTGTCCTTGACCTTGACCTTGAGGTCCATTTCATCCGGGCTGCCCGTGGGCACGGGTTCGATGTCCACGCTGGAGAAGTAGCCCAGCTTGTCCAGGCGCTCGCTGGAGCGCTTGAGCTTGTCGCCGTTGAACTGATCGCCGTCGGCCAAGCGCATTTCACGCATGATGACGTTGTCGCGGGTCTTGGTGTTGCCCTCCACCAGCACGCGGCGGATGTGCACCCGCTGCAGCTTGCGCATGACGTAGATGATGTCCACCGTCTTTTCCTCGGGGTGGTCGTTCATGCGCACGTTGGCCTCGGCGTAGGCGTAGCCGAAGTTGTTGTAGTAGTCGGTCAGGGCCTTCAGGTCGTCGCGCACCATGGAGCGGTCGAGGTAGCCCTTGGTCTTGGCCACCTCGGCGGACTTGGTAAGGGCCACGAGCTTGGGCTCGTCGGCGATGAGGTCGCCCTCCACGCGCACGCTTTCCACCTTGAACCGGGGGCCCTCCTCCACGCGGAAGACGATGGTGATGCCGTCCTCGCCGATCTGCACGTCCGGGGCCGAAACCTTGGCGTCGATGAAGCCGCGGTTGTTGTAGTAGGCGGCCAGGGCCGCGCTGTCGCGCTCCAGCAACTCCTCTTTCAGAATGCCGCTCTGGGTGAACCAGGAGAGCAGCCCGCGCTCCTTGATGGCCAGCTCGTCCTTCAGATCGTCCTCGGAAAGCTGGCTCGCGCCTTCGATGATGATCTTCTGGATGAAGAGCTTCTTGCCTTCATCGATGACGAAGTTGAGCCTGGCCTGGCCCTGCCCGGCGGACTCGATCTCGTGGGTGACCTTGGCGTTGTAGAAGCCGTCCTTGCGGTACATCTCGCGGATGGCGGCGATGTCCTCGGACAGGACCTTGGGGTTCAGCACCGCGCCCTTCTTGGAGTTGGCGGCCTTGATGATGTCGTCGCTCTTGAGTTCCTTGGCGCCTTTGACGCCAATGGCCAGGATGCGCGGCTTCTCCACCACGCGGATGATGAGCTTCTTGCCGCCGGAGGCGTCGCGCAGAAGGGCCTTCACGTCGTCGAAGTAGCCCAGGTCGTACACCGTCTTCACGTCGGTGTTGATGGTCTTGAAGTCCACCGTGTCGCCCTTCTTGGTGGTCAGGCGCATGAGCACCACCTCGCGGTCGAGCGCGACGTTGCCCTCGACCTCGATGTCCACCACGCGGTCCAGGCCCATGAGGTCGCCCTTCATGCGGGCCACCAGCTCGTCCACGGCGGGCAAGAGATTGATGAGCCCGTCCTTGCTGACGGACACGGGCATGGGCTGCTTGAGGCCGAAGGGGTCCACCACGCGGATGTCCAGGGACAGGGTCTCGCCCAGCTGGCTGAAACTGCCGGTGATGGCGTACGCCGCGCCCGTGAGAAGCGCGCCCTCGCGGACGGTCTGGGGATCGCCGGGGGCAAGCCCCTTGGAGGCGAGCGCCCGTTCCAGCGATTCGCGCGGAATCACGGTGAAGCCCGCTTCGGAGAGGCGCTCGGAGAGCATGTCCTGCAGGCCCTGGCGAAGGTATTTCATGTCGTCGCCAGCGTTGATCTCGAACGGCAGCACCACCACCGAGACCTCCCGCGGGGAGGTGACGGCGGCCAGGAACTGCCGGGGCGCGGCGAACACCGCCACGGCCAGGGCCAACGCGGCCAGCGCAAAAAATCTCGTCTTTCTACCCCTGGGCATACAGCACTCCCAAACGCAGCTCCAGCCGCCGTCCCATGACCGCGGCCAGTTCTATGTTATGCGTTACGACCACGAAAGTCATCCCCAAGTCCCTGTTCAGGGAAACCAGGAGTTCGCCGATCATCCTGCCCGTCTTTTCGTCCAGGTTGCCGGTGGGCTCGTCGGCCAGAAGCGCCTTGGGCCGGAGCAGGATGGCCCTGGCGATGGCCGCCCGCTGGCGCTCGCCCCCGGAAAGCGTCGTCACCGGAAAATCCATACGTCCCTTCAAGCCCACCAACTCCAGGGACTCGCGCGCAAGCGCCAGCGACTCCTCCCTGCTCTTGCCCGCTATAAGCCCCGGCATGGCGACGTTCTCCAGGGTGGTGAACTCCGCCAGCAGGTGGTGGAACTGGAACACGAACCCTATGTCCCTGTTGCGCAGGGCGGCCTTGCGCCTGCCGTCCATCCCGTTGAGCGCCAGCCCGGAGAAGAAGATCTCTCCGCTGGTGGGCGCGTCCAAGGTGCCGAGCAGGTGCAGCAGCGTCGTCTTCCCCGATCCAGACGCTCCAAGGATGGCGATGGACTCTCCGGGCATGATGGAGAGGTCGATCCCGTCCAGCACCGTGAGGCGCTCCGCAGGTCCAGCAAATTCCTTGCCAACCTTGTTCAGCAGGTATAGCGGCTCTCTACTCATAGCGCAAGGCGTCCGAGGGCTTGAGGGTGGCCGCCCGCCGGGCCGGATACAGGGTGGAGAGGAAGCACAAAAGCAGCGCCGCCGCGCCGATGAGCGTCATGTCCAGCCATTCCAGCCTTACGGGCAGATAGTCCACGGGGTACACGTCGCTTGGCAGCTTGATGAACTGGTATTTTTTCAGCAGAAGCGCCACGGGAATGCCCAGGCCATAGCCCAGGGCCGTGCCCACCGCGCCGATGAAGCTGCCCTGGAACATGAAGATGCGGCGGATCATGCCCTCGTCCGCGCCCAGGCTCATCATCACGGCGATGTCCTTGGTCTTCTGCATCACCAGCATCACCAGCATGGTGACGATGCTGAAGGAGCCCACCAGCACGATCATGGCCAGAATGATGAACATGGCGGTCTTTTCCAGCTCAAGGGCGGCGAAAAGGTTGGCGTTCATCTCCTGCCAGTTGCGCACGTACACAGGGTACTCGTGCAGCTTGGCGCGCAGGGCTTCGCTCACTTCTCCGGCCTTGTACACGTCGGCCAGGCGAACCTCCAGGCCGGAAACGATGTCGTCCTTGAACCCCAGCAGGTTGCGCGCGGCCTCCACCGTGACGTAGCCCAGGGTGGCGTCGTACTCGAACATGCCCGTGCGGAAGATGCCCGCCACCCGGAACACGCGCACCTTGGGCGTGAAGCCCACGGAACTCTGCGTGCCCGTTGGCGAAAGCAGGTTCACGGTGCTCCCCAGGCCCAGGCCCAGGCGCTTGGCCATCTCCGCGCCCACCACCACGCCGGGCATGTCCGGATCGGCGTCCAAATCCTTGACGCTGCCCGCAACCATGTCCTTGCTGATGGACAGCACCTGCTCCGCGGTGCCGGGCTCGATGCCGCGCAGCACCACGCCCTTCACGCCGCCGCTGGCGGAAAGCATGACCTCGGAATACACGAAGGGCGTGACGCCGGTGACGCCGGGCACCTGACGGCACAGCTCGGCCATGTCCTTGTGGTCGCGAATGCCGCCGGAAAACGCGCTGACGATGACATGCGCGTTGACGCCCAGGATCTTGTCGCGCAGGTCCTTGGTGAAGCCGTTCATGACGCCGATGACCACGATGAGCGCGGCCACGCCCAGGGCCACGCCGCACACCGCGAACAGGGAGATGACGGCGATGAACGACTGCTTGCGCAGTGCGAAGATGTAGCGAAGCGCGATCAGCAGCTCGAAGTTCATGCGGGTCCGGTGGCCGGGCCGCCCCCGGACGAGGCCCCGCCGCCCGAGGTGGTCTCCGGGCGGAGCAGCGGGAACAGGATGACCTCCCGGATGGAGGGGGAATCGGTCAAAAGCATGACGAGGCGGTCGATGCCGACGCCTTGGCCAGCGGCGGGAGGCATCCCGTACTCAAGGGCGCGCACGTAGTCCTCGTCCATGAAGTGCGCCTCGTCGTCGCCGGCGGCCTTTTCCTTCACCTGCTCCTCGAAGCGGCCACGCTGATCCACGGGGTCGTTCAGCTCGGAAAAGGCGTTGGCCAGCTCGCGGCCCACCACGAACAGCTCGAAGCGGTCGGTGATGTCCGGATTCTCCTCGTTCCTGCGGGAGAGCGGCGAAATATCCGTGGGGTAATGATAGATGAAGTGCGGCTGGATGAGCTTGGGCTCCACGAAGATGTCGAAGAGCTTGGCCTGCAGCTTGCCCAGCTTTTCGCCCTTGATGACCTTCTCCCCGCTCTTGCGCACCAGCGCCGCGCACTTCTCGTAGTCGCCGTAGACCTCCGGGTCCACGCCGCCGATTTTCTCGATGGACTCGTGGAAGGTCATGCGCACCCACTTGCCAGGGGTGAGGTCGATGTCCTGCCCCTGGTACTGCACGACGGTCGAGCCGCACACCTCCCGCGCCACCCCGGCGATCATGTCCTCGGTGAGGTCCATGAGGTCGCGGAAGTCGGCGAAGGCCCAGTAGAACTCAAGCATCGTGAACTCCGGGTTGTGCCGGGTACTGATGCCCTCGTTGCGGAAATTGCGATTGATTTCGTAGACCTTCTCGAACCCGCCCACGAGCAGGCGCTTCAGGTACAGCTCCGGCGCAATGCGCATGTAGAGCTTCATGTCCAGCGCGTTGTGGTGGGTCTCAAACGGCTTGGCCGTGGCCCCGCCGGGGATGGGCTGCATCATGGGCGTCTCAACCTCAAGGAAGCCCTTGGAGTCGAGGTAGTTGCGGATGCCGCGCACGATCATGGTGCGCTTGCGGAAAATTTCGCTGGTCTTGGGCGTGACGATGAGGTCCACGTAGCGCTGACGGTAGCGCGTCTCCATGTCCTTCAGGCCGTGGTACTTCTCCGGCAGGGGGCGCATGGACTTGGTGACAAGCGACACGGACCGTGCGCGCAGGGTCAGCTCGCCGGTCTTGGTGCGGAACAGCTCGCCCTCCACGCCAAGAATGTCGCCCATGTCGAATTTCTTGAAGATCTGGTAGGCATCCGTGCCCAGGTCGTCGCGGGCCACGAACACCTGCATGGAGCCGGAGGCGTCCTGCAGATGGATGAAGGTCACCTTGCCGAAGGACCGCAGCGAAACCATGCGGCCCGCCACGCGAAAAGTTTTCCCAAGGGTGGCGAGGGCCTCCTCGTCAAGCCCGGAGTAAGCCTCCGGGATGTCGCCGATATGGGTGTCCTTGCGAAAGGTGTTCGGGTACAGGTGCAGGTCGGCGTCCAGAAGCGCGCAGGCCTTGTCGATGCGGGTTCGCAGGACATCGTTCATCTCGTCGCGCGCAGCCAATGCGTCCGCCAGGGGCTTGAAGCGCCCCGCGTGCGGAGACTGGGCGCGATGCTTTCCTGCGCCGCCGTCGTGTGCGTTTTCGGCCAAAACGGGTCTCTCCCCTAGAGGTGTGCGGGCTCTAAAAAATGTCTCAAACAAATCGACCGGGTTCGTCGTCTGCCTATGCCATAGCTCCCCGGCAGTCAAGGGCGGGAGATACTCCGGCGGCTGTGGGAAGTCAAAAGATATGACGCGGGGCGAAATTGGTCGCGCCTCCATTTTTTTCTCCAGATTCCGCTTGACCTGCGGAGCCACTTCGGCGTAAAGAGTCCTCCGCCGCTCAAGGCGGCCCTTCCCCGGTAGCTCAATCGGCAGAGCGGGTGGCTGTTAACCACTAGGTTCGCGGTTCAAGTCCGTGCCGGGGAGCCAGAAAGAACAAGGGTTCCAGACAAAACGTCTGGGGCCCTTTTTCATTGGCTGGCGGTTTTGTCCAGCTCCTGTCCCGCTTTTTTGGGTGATGTCACGCATATGACCTGCCCCCGCGCGGGGGGCGACCGCCAACGGGCAGCCCGACGACCTCATCGCCCTTGTTTCAATCCACGCCCCCGCGCGGGGGGCGACCGGTGGCCTGCACCTGTTCAATCATGTCCGGGCCGTTTCAATCCACGCCCCCGCGCGGGGGGCGACGC
>NZ_FZOC01000011.1:66870-68385 GCF_900188225.1 Humidesulfovibrio mexicanus
CAGTTTCAATCCACGCCCCCGCGCGGGGGGCGACCGCCTGCTGGACCGTGACGAGGCCGAGTGCTGCTGGTTTCAATCCACGCCCCCGCGCGGGGGGCGACTGCAGTAAACCCGCGCGCGATTCGGCACTGATTGGCGCGCGATTCGGCACCAACCGCTAACGCTCCCTTTTCGCCTCATTCACGCCCATCCTCCGGCTTCGGGTAGGGCCGCGCGGGAAGCCTCAAACGGGCCATCCAATCCCGCTTCAGGAAGTACACGTAGCGGAACTGTCGCAGGCTTCGGCGCACGGCCCGGTGCAGATTCTGACGCAGGTGCCAGCCCCGGCTTGTTTTAGTCAGGTGCGCCGTCAGCAGCATCTCGTGGTAGGTCTCCCCATCCAGCTCATAGAACCGCGTCATATGGTGGCCGCAATACAGGAAGTTGGCGGCCTGGTAGACCACGCCCCAGCGGCCGCACCGCTCGTCCGCGAAGCTCTGAATCCACGCCACGGTGGGCATGGCCTTGCGAATATATTTGATGGCCTGGCTGATGGCCCGGCTCTCGCTGTTGCGCGGCGCGGCGTCCGCAAGCCACATGCGGTTCAGCTCCAGGTATTGCCCCTGCACGGTGCCCTCCACCACCTTGCCCGCCCGCGCCGGGCACAGGGCGTAGCCGAATTGGAGCACCCCGCACAGCTCGCCCCCAAGGTACACGCCCAGGTGCAGGTACGAGTTGTTCACCACGCGGCGCGAATAGTGGTGTTTGATGATGATCTCCCTGGCCTGGCGGCAGGGGATGAGAGCCACGAAGAACTCGCGGCGCCCAAACCCCTGGCACCCGGTCGGGCCTTCAATGTACCCCGCATGTTCGCCCTGCGGGGGCTGGTATTCACTGGTCTTCGGCGGATGATACGGCCTCGGGCTGGTGCCCATGCGAACGCTCCAGGGAGGCTCGCAGGCCTGCTACGTCGGGGCTCGTGGCCCTCACGTGATTCATGCACCCGCAACGCGGGCATTTGATGGTCAGCGCCAGGGCGTAGCCCCTAGCCAGAAGCCGGTTACAGTTGCCGCAACGAATCTCCTTTTCCATGACACCTTTGACGGTTGCGCCTGCGCCTGCTACCTCTCCGGTACCCCGTGCACGGGCCGGAGAGCGGCTTCGGCCGTGGTCCGGCGTTACCGCGCCGGGCCAGTGGGGGAGGGCTCAATCTCCCCCGCCTCTCCACTCTCTTGGGCGCGGGGCGGCCGCTTGGTCGCCCCGCCTCAAAGCCCCAATATCTCCAGCAGCACGGTGGCCGGGCCATCGCCCGGGTTGCCCTGGGCGTCCGTGACGGCGGCCTCGGCCTGGGCGGCTGCGTACAGACGCTCCGCGTGGCCGATGCTGATCGCGGCCGCGTCAAGATAATCCGGCGCTGACGGCCAGGGGTCCGGCTCCGGCGGCGCGGTGCAGCCCTCCGGCGTCCACAGCCAGCCGGGCGCAACGTCGTCCCCAACCTCCACCACAAGGGCGCACTCGTTTGTGCCCAGTTCCGGC
>NZ_FZOC01000012.1 GCF_900188225.1 Humidesulfovibrio mexicanus
AAGAGTGGACATCTCATCGAATATCAAGGCAATCCGGTTGCCGACATCGGCACGGCCTTCAGCAATGCCGCCAAGCGTGCCGAGTTGGATTACGATGTCTGCCCGTACGACATCCGGCACCTTTGGATCACGACAATGCTCGACAAGCAGGTGGAGATTTCCGCCATCGCCCACTTGGCCGGCACCAGTGTGCGCATGATCATAAAAAACTACTACGAACCGCATTCCTCGGAGACGGAAAAGGCGGCCGCACTGTTGCCGAAGCTCGGAACCGCGCAGGAGACGCCGCTGCGGTTGGTTGACCGTGTCAGGCCGGTTCAGGTGGCATGAGGATTTGACACGGCAAAGATGAAGGGGCTTGCCTTTGCGGAGGCAAGCCCCTTCATTTGGAAAGTTGGGCAACCAGAGAAAGGACAGAGCCCACGTTACGATTATTTCGCCTGGCGGTTCAAGTAAGGAGGCATGCGAACGCCTTTGAGCCAGAGCGAAAGCGTCCCGCCAAGGCCCAAGGTGCAGGCGGCATAGTTGGCCATGCGCGCAAATTGTTTTTTCCAAATCAATGGGTCTGACACGGGAGTGGCTGTGAGCCATGCCGCGAACAGGGCTCGGTACAGGAACTGCGACCATAGCAAAAGGGTCAGCACGAGCAATATATTGCCTGCAACCCTGCGAGTACGCGACAAGGAGGCAAGGGCTTGCGGACATGGCCGCCACGCCCACCACAGCAGAATCAAACTGGCAGGGATGGAGAAGGTGACGAAGAGCCCTCCCCATGCAGGGAGGCTGTACACAGCTCCAGGGCTCCAGCCGTCAAGAAAACGATCGAAGTACAATCGCTCGGCGACGTTGGCCAGCAGGGTGACACAAAGGAACAGCAATGGAAGCCATCTTTTCATGTTTCGCTCCCTGCTGGCCGCGTGCGCCTATGGCACATCCGTTCTGCAATAGTCCAGCACTTCCGTGGGGTTTGTGTGACAGTCATTGATTCCAGGGAGCCACCTGCCGGTATCGTTTCCAGGGCGTATCAACGCGTCGACGCATTGCTCATCAACGTTGGGCACAGTCCAGCATTTCGTGTCAGGCCGCTTTGATTGTCCGGTGTGGTCGACCCATTGCGTTTGGGCAAAGAGATCGTTGATGCTGTCGCTTTGGTTGGCGGCCCGGCCAGGAATGCCCATGCCCGATTCCGTACTGTCCGTCTTGATGAAGTAGTGGTCCGCAACGTTACGCACAAAATCATTATCAACGTCCACAGGCCGTTTGCATACCTGCACTTCCAGCCCCCACACGTCCACCCGATTCACCGGATCGTCGACACAATAGCCGTACCAATCCGTATCTCCGCCCTTTGCGCCCATGGGGTCAAGGGCGGTGAAGCGACCGGTGTCGGCGTCACAAAGCAGGGCGGGGAGTCCAAAGACTCTCCGCCCCATTCGAATCAACTATGCACAGGAGGCTCCACTGGTGGATCAGTGAAGCGTGTCGGGAGTTCCTTGATGCGCCAGAGCTTGATGGCACCGATGAAAAAGTACGTATGTACAAGAATGTTGTACGCTCGGTATATGTCGAACCCAGGGGGCTTGAATCCATTTACCCAGGTGAAGTAAACGGCATTGGAGATTATGTAGAGGGCGAGTATGCGACTTGCCCATCGTTTTGCCCTGAAGGTAAGCCATGTAAGAAGGAGCGTTGCCCCAGTGACGCCGACGACGATTGCGAGGAGTATTGGATCGCACAATGTCGCTCGCATACTTCTAAAGGCATCAAGGAGATGCAAAAAACAGAATACTTCCACAACAAACCAAGCGTCCTTCACGACGGCACCCCGCTATCGCCAGATGTTAGTCTTCTTCCTTTTGGTTCCGCTCGTAGTATTCCCGGAAAGGATCAATCTCCGACGGTAAAATAGTGTACCGCTTTCCGCCGACCGGAACGGAAAAGTCCAACAGGAAAGGCAGGGCGGCTTTATCGCCCTCAATCGGTTTATAGTCACCTTGCAACGTCCCGTTGTCGTCACATTTGGACCACCTGCAGTAGTACGGCTTGTCGCCGCCCTTTGCGCCCTCGCTTTCCAGCCCACACGCATCCGTCCTATTGACCGGGTCATCGACGCAATAGCCGTACCAGTCATCATCTCCGCCTTTTGCGCCCACGGGGTCGAGGGCGGTGAAGCGGCCGGTGTCGGCGTCGTAGTCGCGCCAGACAAAACGCGTCAGGCCGGTGTCGGCGTCATATTGCCCGCCTGCGAAGCCTATGGGCAGGCGCACCACATCGCCCCGGACCTGCAACAGGTTGCCGAAGCTGTCGTATTGCATCGTTTGTACAGTATGGCCATCCACTGTGGCAAGGGCCAGCGGTGTGCCGACTTGGTCGCAGCACAGCAAATACGAGTCGTCGCCGTTCGTCACGCCAACGGGCGTCCGGCCCTCAAGGTACGCCAGCCGCCACCACTCGCGTCCGTCGTGAAATTCCGAGAGCCGCAGCGGATCGAGCCAGCGATAAGCTTCGACAATGCCCCCATTCACACGTTTCTCGGTGCGCTGGCCCTTGGCGTCGTAGGCGTATTCGATGCGCCTGCCGTCCGGCAGGTCCACCCGCAGCAGCAGACCCGAAGGTTCGTACTGGTATCGAGTCTCGCGTGGATTTGAGGAAGTGTCCTCAATCTTCAGGTTGCGGAAGCCCGCCTTGGCGTGGCCGTACTGGACGGGTCCGGCCTGGAGCAGCCGGTCGCCCAGGCTGTAGCTGTAGCGCCGCTCGCCCCGACATCCTCCAAGTGGGATGCGCTGCGGGTTGATGTCGGCGAGGCGGCGACCTTCGTGGTCGTACTGGTAGGACTCCAGCAGGCCGCCCGAGCCATCGGCGACGCGGGCGAGGCGACCGGCGGAATCATACGCGTAACGCCGGATTTCGGCCTCGCCGCCGAGGTTCAGGGTGCGCTCTGCGATGCGCCCCCTTCGGGGGTCTCTGGCGTCGCGTTTAATCAGAAGGAATGGGGAGGGCGCGGGCGTGGTCATTGAATCTCCTTGCTTTTGCGCGCCGGGCAGGATGCCCGACGCAACTTGTGCAAGGATAGCGAGAGGTTTGAAGGTCGGCAAAAAAGGCATGGTTTTGGCCGGTAAAAGGAAAAGAATAGCGTGTTGACAGGGGTTGAGGGGGGAAACGCGTAGAGCAGCGCAACCCCCGGCCCGCGTTCTCGACTTGAATGACACGGATTCTCATTTATCGTGCGCGCTCACAGCGACGCTGTCGTGCAGCAACGAAAAAGGGCTTGCGAATCGCTTCGCAAGCCCTTGCTTTTCTTTAGTGGTGGAGCTGGAGGGAATTGAACCCACGGCCTCTTGAATGCCATTCAAGCGCTCTCCCAACTGAGCTACAGCCCCACACCGTTGGGAAGCACTGTCTAGCCGCATGTGGGGGGGCGTGTCAAGGATTTTGCGCCAATCTTGCTGGAAAAAGGAAATGTTGGCTCCGGCCGTGGACCGTGGAGTGTCGCCGGGGGCGATCGGAAGCAGGCGGCGCTAAAAGGCCCAGCCCAGGGTGACGCCGCCCAGGATGGACGAATAGCCCGTGCGGAAGAGCTCCGTGCCCGCGAAGGCCGTGCAGCTGAAGTCGCCGCCGCGCAAGAGCGTCAGGTCCCCCTGCAGGGCCAGGCTGTCGCGCCCGGTGGTGGGGGCCATGGCCTCGAAGGACTGCGAGCCGTTGCTGACGAAGGAGGCCTTCGACGTGTGCCCGCCGCCGAGGAGTTCGCGCATCCAACGCGCGCTGAGCCCGGCCTCCAGTCCGTATCCGCCACCCACATCTGCGCCGATGCCCGTTTGCATTCCCAGGGCCGAGCGCAGGGTCTGCGTTCCGGCGGATTCGAGCTTGAGGTCGGCCGCGCCGCCGCCGCGCTCCTCGAAACCCGGCCGCCAGGACCAGCCGTAGTCCAGCCCGGCCACGGGGCCGATGCTCAGGGGGCCGAGCGTCCAGCCCCAGCCCGCGCCCAGGCTGGCCGCGCCCGCAAGGCCCACCCATTCGCCCCGGCTGGTGCGCCGGAAGCCGCCAGCAACCACCTTGCGCTCGGAGGCGCTGTTCTCAATGCCCACGCGGCCGATGCCGTACACGAAGCCGCCGCCCCAGGCCGCTGGCCGCAGCAGGGCCTGTGCGCCCAGGTGCAGGCCGTCGGTGCGGGTCTGCGACCCCAGCCCCAGTCGCGTGTCCACCTGCCGGTGGGAATAGGCTGCGTGCAGGCCCGCGGTGAGACCGCCGTCGAAGCTGCGCTCCACCCCGCCGAAAAGCCCCACGTCCGAACCGGAGTAGCCGGGCGTGGAGCCGATGGTCTTGCTTGTCTGGCTGCCGCCGTAGGGCATGACGAAGGCGGTCCAGGGTTCCTGCTCCTGGCCGGAGCTGCGGCCCGCCATGGCCGGGGCCGGGGCGGCCAGCATGGCACCGAGGAGCGAACCCGTGAGCATCTGGTTGCCGTCCAGGGAGGCCTGGGCGGCGCTGTTGAAGGCCTGGGGCGAGAGCTGCTGCAGGGCTGCGGCGATGCCGGAACCGTCGGCGGCGGAGAAGTCGAGTGCGGCCAGCAGGTTCTGCATGTCGCCCGTGGCCTGGCCGGAGAGGGCGTCCAGGGCCTTGCCCACCCCGGCGGCGTTGCCGCTGGAGGCGAACTGGCTGTAGGCCGCCGCCGCGCGCGTGGTGGTGACGGTGTACACCGGCCCGGCGGAGAGCACCATGGTGAGGGTGGGCGAGCTGGGCGCGGCCAGGGCGTCTATGCCCGTGGGCAGGGAGCTGCCAGCGCCGCCGCTGAACATCCCGGCGAAGGGGATGGTCACCGTGCCCAGGTAGTAGCCTGCCTCGGGCGTCACCGTGACGGTGGCGCCGGTCCCGCCGTTGTGCACAAAGGCCCCGCTGGCTGTGATGGTGTCGGACTGGCCTGCATCGTTGAACTCCATGCGCAGGTCGCCGTTATTGGTGAAGTCGCCGTCTATGTTCATGGTGCCGATGCTGTTCCCCGGGGCCACGGTGCCGTTGTTCACCAGCGCGCCCTGGCCCGCCGCCGCCTGTCTGGGATCCGTGCCGTCGCCGTAGAGCAGGTAGCTGCCCGAGCCCTTCAGGGTGGCCCCGGCGTCCACGGTGGCGTCCAGGCCCTTGAATTCGCCGTTGAAGGCGAAGACCCCGCCCTTGACGTTCAGGCTGATGCCTGCAGGGCCGGTGATGTCGTCGTCGTAGCGCATGGAGAAGGCCGGGTCCGGGGTGAGGGCCGCGTCCAGCACGCCCACGTTGAGCTGCGTGACGTAGCCGCTGGCCGCTCCGGGGATGAATGTGCTCTTCCAGGGATTCCAGGCCGAGAGGATGTCGCCGTCCAGGCTGGCCCCTCGCTTGAGGTTTATGGCCGCCACATGGGAGTCGTCCTCGATCTTGACCGCGGCCAAGTTGCCGGACAGCGTGCCGGAGATGTTCAGCTCGCTTACAAGGGCGCCGTTCAGGTCCGAGCCCATCTTGTTGTAGAAGTAGCGGTCGTCGGCGTTGGTGAGGGCGTTCACGCCCGCTTTGTGGAAGTAGGAGACCACACCGTCCATGCCTATGCCCATGTGCACGCCGATGCCCATGTCGCCTGCGGCGGAAACCCGGCCGTCGAGGTTCAGGACGTTTTCCCTGCCATAGGACACCAGCACGCCGGTTCCGTACGAGCCGTCGGCCGCCACCGTGACCCCAGCGGGCACGGTGACGGTGTTGCCCACGCCGTCCACGCGTATGCCCCCGGCACCGTGCCCGCTGGCGTTGATGTCCGCCGCCTGGGTGACGTCCAGCCGGTCGCGGTACACGTGCAGGCCCGTGGCGTAGGAGGCCGCGCCGTTGAATCCCAGGGTGTTGACCACCGTGGCCGCGCTTTCCGCCAAGTAGGCTCCGGAGCGCCCGGCTGGCATGGCCGTGTCAGTGGTCAAGAAGCCGCCAAGGTTGGTGGGGAAGTAGCTCTTGCCGAAGAACTCCGAGAGGGTGATGGAGTAGCCCATGTCCTTGAGCACGGCGAGCTCAAGCTCGGTGAAGAGCATATTGCGTATTGGGGAGTAGGACATGATGGAGCCGAGCAAGGCCGGGTGCCCCAGCACGTTGCCTTCGTCCAGGTCGTAGTTGCCGTAGAGTCCGGCCATGACAGGCATTCCCTTGCCCCCGGTGAGGGCGTCCACCGCGTCGCCGTGGAAGGTGGGGAAAAAGCTTACCTGGCCCGGATGCGCGGCCATGGCCTGGGTGGGGTCGGCGTTCAGGTTCGGCATGACGAAGTCGCCGTTGGAGCGCGCGGCGGATCTGGCCGGATCGAAGACCGTTGTGCCGGTGACGGCCCGGACCCCGTTGACGTCGTACAGGCGCGAACCCCAGGCGGAGTCGGCGTTGATGGTCCATTTGGTCAGCTCCCACGAGGCCGCGCTTTCGTCCGCCGCATGCAGCGTCCCCCCCATGCCCAGGGCGTGCATCATTTCGTGGGTCATGGTGGAGGTGATGGAGTTGTCGTCCAGCAGCAGGCGCGTGGGAGTGGTGGTGTAGTCGACCTCGAAAACGATCCCCGTGTGGTAGCCGTAGGCGGGGAGCGGGGCGTGGTACTGCCCCCGGGCGATGTAGAGCAGGGCGTCCTCGTCGGCCCTGCCCGTGTCGGGGCTCCAGCTGTAGGCGGAGCCGCTGGCGTTGGCCACCTTGGCCAGGTTGACGATGAGCTTCGAGTCGAACTGGCTGCCCAGGCGCTCCACCCAGTAGTCCATGCCGCCCCGTATGCTGGCCAGCTCGGCGGCGGAGAAGTCGCCGGTGGCGGTCTTGGTCCCCTCCTCCTCGTGAAAGCTTTCTCCGGTGCTGCGCACGTACAGGACGAATGGTCCCATGTTGTAGGGCGTGGCGGCATGGGCGGCGGCGGCGCAGAGCAGCAGGGCCAGGAGCGGGGCGATGATTTTTCGGAGCATGATTGTGATTCTTTTGGTTTGGGCGCGGCTTTGCGGCCCCCGGCGTATGCGCCCAAGGAGCGGCTGGACGCTACATGGTTTTCAATTGCGCCCAACGTACCCGAAATCGCAAGAAAGCGCAGCCCCGAAAGGCGGTTCGCGGGTTGGTTCTGCTGAGAAATACGTAGTCCAACGCTGCTGGCCGAAAAAATACGTATGGCGGGGTGCCGGGCTGTGCGGTCAAATAAAAAGGGCCTGCGGCAAAAGAACCGCAGGCCCTGGGAGCGCCGCGCCAGGGTGGGCGGCTACTGCGCCCGGAGCGCCGGGGCGGAGCGGACGCTGTCCGTGGCGCGAGCCTTTCGGCGGCGCTCCTCCGGCAGCAGGGCCATGCCGAGGGTGGCCGCTACGCACAGGGCGTAGAAGGCCCACATGGCCTGCCAGCCGGAAAGGCCGAGCAGCTTTGCGCCGGTGTACACCAGGCTCGCCACGGCCAGGCCCAGCAAAGTCTGGAAGGCCATGGAGAAGAGCATCCAGCGCGTGCTGCCGCTGGCCAGGCGTACGGTCATGGCTGCGGGCAGGCAGGGCGGATACAGGGCCATGAACAGCATGAGCGACAGGGCGTGCAGGGGGGTGAAGCCCGACCCGGCCAGCATTCCCGCCTCCACGCCGCGCTCCGCCGCCGCCGGGGCTCCGGCCACGGGCATGACCTCGCCTTCCGCAGCCAGCAGGTCCGCCGGGGAGGGCTCGTCCTCCTCCCCGGCCTCCAGGCCATAGATGGCCCCCAGGCTCATGGCGGCGTTCTCTTTGGCGGCGAAGGCCGAGAGCAGGGCGATGTTGATGCGCCAGTCAAAGCCCGCAGCGCGGGTCACCGGTTCCAGCGCGCGGCCCGCCATGCCCAGGAAGCTTGCGGCGAAGACCTTTTGGCGCAGTTCCGCGCGCAGGGCCTTGCGCGTGGCGGCCAGGTCGCGCAGGGCCTTGGCCGGGCCCTGGGCAGAGGGGCTTTGCCCCGCCGCCAGGGCCAGCCACAACGGGTTTTTCGCCGCAAAGCGGCTGTCCACCACGGACTGGGCGGCGGGGGTTTCCGCCGCGGCGCGCTCGGAGCGCCAGTCTGCGGCAAAGGCCAGCAGGCGCACCGTTTCCGCCTGGTTCAGGCCCTCCAGGCCGGGCAAGGCGCGGGCCTCGGCAAGAAAGCGCTCCAGGGCAGCGTCGCCGGCCTTGCGGGAGCGTTGGGCGTCTGCCTCGTCCAGGCCGGGGAAGGTGATGAGCGCGAAGACCACAACGGAAACGGCCAGCACCACGCCCATGATCTTCTTCACGAACAGCAGGCTGCGCTCCAGGGCGCGCGCGGCCACCGCCCGCGCGGTGGGCAGGTGATAGGGCGGCAGTTCCATGAGGAAGGGCGCGCGGGGGAGCGAACTGGCCGCCGTGAGCGACAGGGCCTTGGCCACGGGCAGGGCCATGAACAGCGTGACCGTGGAGATGAAGAACAGGGCCAGGCCCTGGGTGTCCGCGAAATAGGCGCCAATGAGGATCAGGTGCAGGGGCACCTTGGCAAGGCAGTTCATCATGGGCGCGACGAGTATGGTGGTGAGCCGCGCGCGCTCGTCCGGAATGCCGCGCGTGGTCATGATGGCCGGGATGGCGCAGCCGCCCAGGTACACGCCGCCCAGAATCAGCGGCAGGGTGGACTGGCCGTGCAGGCCGAAGCGGCGGAAGAGCCTGTCCAGCAGAAAGGCCATGCGCGGCATGTAGCCGCTGTCCTCCAGCAGGGCGATGCAGCCGAAGAGCAGCAGGAACACCGGCAGATAGCCCAGAATGGCCGTGACCCCCTGCACGGTCCAGATGCCCAGGGAGCGCAGCAGCGGGTCCTCCAGAAAGCCCTGGGCGGGCAGCGCCAGCCCCACCCAGTCCTCCACGGACGTGAGCGCGCCGCGAAGTTCCTCGCCCAGCCCGTCGCCCACGCCGATGGCCGCCTGGTAGAGGGCCAGCAGCACCCCGACCAGGAACACAGGCCCCCAGAACCGATGCAGGACCACGGCGTCCAGACGCTCGGTGACGGTGGTCCGGCACTGCGCAGACGGCGCCATCTGCGCGTGGGCGGCCACATTACGCGCGGCCCGGTTGCGCACTGCGGCCACATGCCGCGCCGGGTCCATGCCCGCGCCGGAAGCGAAGGCCGCGCGCAATTCCAGGCACAGGTTGCGCACCCGCGCCGGGGATGTGTGCAGACGCTCAAGCAGTTCACAGGCGGCCTCGTCGCCCTCAAGAAGTTTTATGGCCAGCCAGCGCGCGGAATAGGCCACGCGCAGGCGCACCTCCTCGTGTATCGCCGCCTCAAGCGGGGCGATGGCCTCTTCCAGAGGACCGTAGTCGAGGATGTGTCCTGATCGGGACTGCGGCTGCCTCTGGATGAGCTCCGCCAGGACCATTCTGATGTCCTGCGCGCCCGTCCCGCGCGAGCCCACGGAGCGGACCACGGGCACGCCCAGCGCGCGAGAGAGCGCCTCGGCGTCAACCGGGGTTCCCCGGCGCTCGGCCACGTCGGTCATGTTCACGTCCACGGCGAGCGGCAAGCCCATCTCCAGCAACTGGAGCACCAGGTACAGCCCCCGCCGCAGGTTTGCGGCGTCCAGCACGGCAAGCACGGCGCGCGGCCTGTCGTGCAGCAGAAAGTCGCGGGCCACGCGCTCTTCCAGGGAGTACGATGTCAGTCCGTAGATGCCCGGCAGGTCCACCAGCTCCAGTTCGTAGCGCCCGACCCGCGTGCGGCCGGAGCGCTTTTCCACCGTGACGCCGGGGTAGTTGGCCACATGCTGGCGCGCCCCGGTGAGCATGTTGAACAGGGTGGACTTGCCGCAGTTTGGCTGGCCCGCAAGGGCCACAAGATGGCTTTGGCGGCTCACGGGCGCGCCCCCGGATGCGTGTTGCCGGTCTGCGCCAGCCTGTGCACCAGCACCTGCTCCGCTTCTGCGGCGCGGATGCAGATGCGCGCGCCTTCCAGGTCGATTTCAAGGGGATCGCCCAGCGGCGCGCGGCGCACCACGCGCAACGCCGCGCCGGGGCAGAAACCCATGTCCGCAAGGCGCTGGCCCAGGCGGTCCGCCTCGGGCAGGCGGCACAGCACGCAGTGCACGCCTTCCCCCTGGGCCGCCAGGGGTTCCAGGCCGGGCTGCGCGTCCGCCGCGTCGTCCTTCGGCTCGGCGGGGTGTGCGCACCGCCCGACAACCGTCTCCAGCATGTTCATGGGCACCTCTTTGGGATCAGGCCGTCTTGTGGACAGCTTTGGTGAGATTGAATTTCAATTTCGATTAATCCGACGAACCGGCGCTGTCAACGTGCGTGCAGGCACAATGAAAATTCGTCTCACGATTTGCACCGCTGACGGAAAGGGGGCATGGTTGCGCAAACGGCGCAGAGTCTCGCGTTGCCCGCAGGATTGGGCGGCGGAGCATCGCGCCAAGCTGGAGGTCGATACAATGGGACTGCATATACGTTTTGGCGTGGTCGCCGTGGCGGGAACGGCGTTGCTGGGACTGGCCGCCTATGCCGCCCTCAGGTCCGAGAAGCTGCGGCCGGTGCTTGTGGGAGCGGTGCGCGGCGGGGTGAAGGCTGCGGACTGGCTGGGCGAGAAGGCCTCGACCATGAAGCAGGGCGTTTGCGACATGGTGGCCGAGGCGCGGGCGGACATCGAGACGCCCAAGGCTGCCAAGCCCGCTGCCAAGTCTAGCGCCAAGCCCGCTGCCAAGTCTAGCGCCAAGCCCGCTGCCAAGTCGGTGGCCAAGGCTTCGGCCAAGCCCGCTGCTGCGGAAGCCTAGAGACTCTTGTCCGCCCGGTCCGGAAAGCGTTCCGGACCGGCGGCGGGCAGAGGGCGGCCAGAGGCCAGGCCTGCTGCGGAAAGGATGGCGAAGGTGGTTCCATTGTGCAGGGCCGCCGCGGTCAGCGGGGAGAGCCTCCCCGTCGCCGCCGCCACAAGCAGGGCCGAGTTGACCGCGACGCCTGTGGCAAAACAGCCGCGCAGCACGCGTCCGGCGCGTTCCGCTGCATCGCGGGCGGTGAGCAGGCCGTGCAGACCGCCGCGCAGCAGCACGATGCCGGCCGCATCGCGCGTGAGGGCGGCCACGGTTCCGTCGCCGAGTTCGTCCCCGGCCACGCAGACGCCCACATCTCCAGCCAGCAGGGCCGGAGCGTCGTTGACGCCGTCGCCCACCACGGCCACCCGCGCGCCGGACTGGCGCAGCGCGCGCACTGCGGCTTCCTTGTCGTCCGGCGTCAGCCCCGCGCGGACCTCGTCCGGCGCGGCGGGACCGTCAAGCCCGGCCAGGACCGCTTCCGCCGCGTCCTGGTGGTCGCCCGTGAGCAGCAGCACACGGCGCACTCCGCGCCTGCGCAACGCCGCAATGACTTCTCCGGCCTCGAGGCGCAGCTCGTCGCGCAGGGCCACCATGCCCGCGGGGCGTCCGTCCACGGCCACATGGACCAGGGTCTTGCCTTGGGCGCGCAAAGGATGTTCCTGGGAACACAAGGCGTTTTCGCCGCAGGACTGGACCAGAAAGCGCGCGCTGCCAACGGCCACGTCGCGGCGGCTGCCCGACGCCCCCACCTGGGCGCGCGCGCCCAGGCCCGTGGCGCAGTCCGCGTCGCAGGCGGGCAGAAGCGCCAGTCCCCGCCGTTTCGCCTCCGCCGCGAAGGCGCGGGCCACGGGATGCGTCCAGCGTTCCTCGGCCGAGGCGGCCAGCCGCACAAGCTCGTTTTCGTCCAGGCCGCTGCCGGGCGCAAGAACGATGTCGGCCACGGTCATGCGGCCGGTGGTCAGCGTGCCGGTCTTGTCGAAGACGATGGTGTCGGCGCGGGCCAGTTCGTCCAGGGCGCTGCCGCCCTTGACGAGGATGCCCGCGCGGGCGGCCGTGTGCATGGTGGCCTTCACCACCACCGGGGCCGAGAGCTTGACCGAGCAGGCGTAGTCCACCGTGAGCACGGACAGGGCGCGGCTGGCGCTGCCCGTGGCGGCATAAATGCCCGCGCCAAAAAGAAGGCTCAAGGGCGCCAGACGGTCGGCCAGACGGTCGCTCAGGCGTTCCGGCCGCGATTTTTCGCGCAGGCTTTTGTCCATAAGCGAGGCGATGCGCGCGGTGGCGCATTCGGCCCCGGTGCGCACGGCGCGCACGGCCAGGGAGCCATGGGCCACCACTGCTCCGGCGGGAACCTCGTCGCCGGGAACGGTTTCCACGGGCGCGGATTCGCCGCTGATGACGCCCTTGTCCACCAGCGCCGCGCCGCGCTCCACCACGCCGTCCACGGCCAGCATCTCTCCGGTTCCCGCCAGCACCAGGTCTCCGGGGCGCACCGATTCCGCGGGAAGCCGGATTTCCTCCGGGCGGCCGTCCGGGGCGACGCGCTCCACGCGCACGGTTTCCACCGGCGGGGCGAGCAGGGTCCGGAGCAGGGCCCCGGCCTTGTCCTCCGTCGCTTGGCGCAGGTATTCGCCCATCACGACCATGGCGCATATGCCCAGGGCCGAGGAGCTGTCGCCCGTGGCCAGGGCGAAGCCCACCGAGGCCATGTCCAGGCTTTTGGCCTTGAGCCCCTGGTTGGCCAGGGAGTCCGCGCCGCGCAGCAGCACCGGAGCCGCCATGGCCGTGGCGAGCGCCATGCGCGGGGCCGGTGGCAGGAACATCCCCCCCGCCGCCAGGGCCGAGGCGGCAAGCGCATCGGCCAGGCGGCGCGGCTGGCGCGTCGTCTGCGGCTGGCGCGCGGCGTAGGCCTCGGGCGGAAGGGAGGCCAGGGCGGCGGCGATGTCCTCGAACACGCCAGGCCGTTCGCCTCCGTCTTCGTCGAACCGGGCCACCAGGCAGCCCCCGGCCGCGTTGACGCGCACCTGGGCCAGCCCGGCGCGGTGCGCCAGCCAGGCCTCCAGGTAGTCCGTCCGCAGGTCCGGATGCCGGAGGCCCGTCCAGCCCAGGCGCAGGCGTCCCGGACTGCGGTGCAGCAGTCTGGGCCGTGCGGCCGATGGCGCGAGCGGGGAGGGCGAGCCCACGGAGCTAGGACCGTCCGCCGGTCTTGCCGCCGCAGCGGGGGCACAGGCCGTAGAGGATCATGCTGTGCCGGGTGAGCACGAAGCCGTGCTCGGCCGCAAGGTGTTCCTGGCGGGTTTCGATCACCGGGTCGACGATCTCCACCTTTGCCCCGCAGTCCAGGCAGACGAGATGGTCGTGGTGCTCGTGGCCGTAGCTGTGCTCGTACAGCACCGGGCCGTCGCCCGCGGCAAGGTGGCTGGCGAGGCCGGAGTCCACCAGGAGCTTCAAGGTGCGGTACACCGTGGCCTGGCCGATGGCCGGATCCGCGCGGCGCACGCGCGCGCTCAGCTCGTCGCAGGAGAAGTGGCCTTCCGTGGCCAGAAAGGTCTCCACGATGACGGCCCGCTGGGGCGTCATGTTGAGGCCTTTCCTGCGCAGGTATTCCAGAAAGACTTCATGGGGGGGCTTCATCGTTCCTCCTCGGCCGGGCGAAGGTGGGGCTCTTGCTGGACCTGTCCGGCCCAGCGCACGATGACCAGGTCGGCCTGGTCGCGCCGGAGAAAGAGCCGCAGCCCTCCCCGGCTGGAGAGCACCACGCGATCCCCGGCGGTCATGCGGTAGCTGGAGGCCTTGGACACGTGGTCGAGCACCAGATGGTCGCCCACGGCGATGTCCAGGGCGGCGATGGCCTTGCGGGCGCGCTCTCCGCCCAGGATGCGCGTGACGACGAACTCCGCCCCGGCCTGGGCGTTGGCGAACTGGCATTCCAATTCGCCCATGCGGCCCAGGATCTTGGCGGCCATGCCTTCCGGCAGGCGCACGCGGCCCCGGCCCGTCACCCTGGCGACGTATTCCATGGGCGGCAGCGCGCGGACCATGGTGATGCGGTCGTCGTCCTTCAGGCCCAGGGCGGCCAGGGTCGCGGCCAGGCTTTCCCCGCCGGTGACGGCCTCGATGTGCCCGGATTCTCCCGGAGACAGCTCCGTGAGCGGGGCCATGCGGCCATCGTCCAGATGCACCACCACCTTGCCGCCCATGCCGCCGCCCAGAAGCACCTCGCCCTTGGGGCCGCGCAGGCGCACGGTGTTCAGGGCCACCTCTTCATCCAGACGCGTCACCGCGCTTCCGGGCTGTATGCCCATGCGCCCCAGCTGGATTTCCAGCCGTTCGTCGGCCACGCGCGTCACCGTGAGGGGCACGCCGCAGGGGGCATGGGCCAGATTCGCTTCCATGCATCGCTCCTAGGCTTGGGGTTGGGGTTCGCCCGTGTGGGCCTTCGCGCCGGTTGCGGATCCCCCGGAAAGGGCCGCATAGCCGAGAATGCCCAGTGTGCAGGCGTTGTGCAGAATTGCGGAGGTGACGGGAGAAAGCCTGCCCGCGGCGGCCAGCAGCATGACGGCGGAGTTCACCCCAACAGCCGTACGGAAGCTGTTGGTGAGCACGCGACGGGTGCGGGCGGCGATGTCCCGGGCGGTGACCAGGGCCAGGAGGTTGTCCTCCAGCAGCACGACCTGGGCGCTTTCGCGGGCCAGGTCCGCCCCGCCGGGCATACACACCCCAACATCGGCGGTAAGCAGGGCTGGCGCGTCGTTGACGCCATCACCAGCGAAGGCCAGTTTGCGGCCTTGGCTTTGCAACTCGCGCACGATGTCGGCCTTGTCCTCGGGCTTGAGCTCCCAGCGGATCTCGTCCACGTCAAAGCCCTTGAGCACGGCCAGGGCGGTTTCCCGGTGGTCGCCGGTGAGCACCACGATGCGCGTGATGCCGCGTGCGCGCAGCTTTTGCAGGGCCTCGGCCGCTTCCGGACGGGGTTCGTCGCGCAGGGCGATGAGCCCGGCCAGCCTGCCCGCCCTGGCCACGCACAGGAGGCTCTTGCCCTCGCCGCGCAGCAGCTTTCCGGGCGTGTCCGCGGCGGCGCAGTCCACGCCTTCATCGTCCTCCAGGAAGTGGCGGCTGCCCACAAGCACGCGGTCGCCGTCCACGAAGGCCGAAACCCCGTGGGCCACGATGAAGTCCACCTGGCTGATGGGCGGCAGCGCAAGGCCCCTTGCCTTGGCCTCGGCCACAACGGCGCGGGCAACCGGGTGGGAGTAGTGCTCCTCGGCCCCGGCGGCCAGGGCCAGCAGCTCCGGCCCGGTCAGCGCCGGGTCCAGGGGCAGCACGTCGGTGACGCGCAAATCCCCGCGCGTCAGTGTGCCGGTCTTGTCGAAGACCAGGGTGTCGATGGCGGCCAGGTTGTCCAGGGCCTGCCCGCCCTTCAGCAGCACGCCCCGGTGCCCGGCGGCGTGCATTCCGCTTTTTACGGCCACGGGCGCGGCCAGCTTGAGGGCGCAGGAGTAGTCCACGGTAAGCACGGCCGAGGCCCGGCGCACATCGCGCGTGAGCACGAAGAGCCCAAGGCCCAGGGCCAGGGTCACGGGAACCAGGCGGTCGGCCAGCTCGTCGGAGTGCTTCTGCGAGGCGGATTTGCTGCGCAGGGAGTTCTGCAGAAAGCGGCGGGTGCGGGCCATGCTTGTTTCCGAGCCCACGGTGCTGGCCGCGATCTTGAGGCGTCCGTCCTCCACCAGGGAGCCGGAGAGCACCTCGGTCCCAAGCTCCGCGTGCACGGGCAGGCTTTCCCCGGTGATGGAGCTGCGGTTCACCGCGGCCTCGCCGTCCACCACCACGCCGTCCACGGGGATCAGCTCGCCCGCGCCGCAGATGATCACATCCCCGATGCGCAGGTCCGCGAAGCTGATGCGCTCTTCGTGCGCATCGCGCTCCACCCACACGGACTCCACCTGTGGCCGCAGCAGGTCTTTCAGAAGCTGGTCGGACTTCTGCGTGGTCCATTGTTCCAGCCAGTTCCCCAGGCCCAGCATGGCCACGATGGCGCTGGCGGTGAAGGTGTCGCCGCGCAAGAGCGATGCGCCCACGGCCGCCGCGTCCAGCACCTCCACCTTCACGCCCTCGGAGAGCAGCGTGCCCATTCCCTGGGCGATGGTGGGCAGCCCCAAGGCCAAGCCCAGGGGCGCGGCCACGCTGCTTGGCAAGAACGGCGTGGCCGCCGCCGCCAGCCCCTGGCCCACCACCGTGGGCAGGGCCAGGGGCCGCGCGCGGCCATGTCCGGGCAGGAAGGCCTCCCCGGGGATGTCCTCCACCATGGCCAGCACGCGGGCGCGCACCGCTTCGCCCCCGTCGTGGCGCACCGTCACGCAGGAGGCGGCCGGGTTCACCCGTGCGTTGACCACGCCGGGAACCGCCTCCAACATGCCCTCCAGGAATCCGGTGTCCAGCGAGGGATCGGACAAGGCCGAGGTGCGCAGCCGCAGGCGTTTCGGGGTCTCGTGGACCACCTGCACCCGCCTGCGCCGCCCCGCGGGGGAGGCTACTGTGCGGTATCCGGACATTTCGCCGCCTTTTTGCTTGTGTAGAGGCTGTTGTGCCACAGGCTGAAGCCGATAAGCGCCACGCCGCTTGCCAGGTGCAGCGAGCGCGACAGCCCGCGCCTGCGCACCCCGGTCATGGCCGTGACGGTGAGCACGGCCATGCTGATCGTCATGGCGTCTTTGGCCAGCTTGCGCTGTTGGGCCATGCTCAGGCACGGTCCGGCCGCCTTGGCGGGAGGCTTGCCGCCCCCCCCGGCTGTGGCGGCGGCCTTGACGACGGCCGACTTTTTGCGCTCGGCCACGGCTAGCCCTCCCGGCTCAGTTCCGCCTTCACGTCCTCTATCTGTTCCTTGACTTCCTCGATGCCGCCCTGCACCGCGGCCCACACGCGCACCGCGCCGCCCACAAGCGCCTTCTGCACGGTGGGGTTGGTCAGCACCAGCGCCACGCCCGCGCCGAGGAGCAGGCCTTTCAGGTAGGCGGGCTGCGTGACGTTGAACCAGGAGGCCAGGCCCGTGCCCGGGGCGTCGGCCTGGACGCGCGAGGCGTCGGCCTGCTGGATGTGCTGCTGCAACGGGTACTGCTGCGCGTACTGGGGCTGCGCAAAGGCCGGATCGTACTGGGCCTGGGCATAGGCCTGCTGGGCGTACTGGGGCTGTTGGGCGTACTGGTATCCGGCCGCTCCGGAAGGAGGATAGGAACCGTAGGTCTGGTCGCTCATGTGGGGTCTCCTTTTGCGCCTGCGGAATTATTCGGTGATGAAGGCTTCAGCCTTGGGCGCGGCCTTGGGCTTGGCGGCCTTGGGCGCGGCCTTGGGCTTGGCGGCCTTGCGGACGGGCTTCGCCGCAGGCCTGGCGGCCGGATTGGACACGGCGGGAACGGCGGCTTTGGCAGCCGGGGTCGAAGCGGCCAGGGGCGCCGCAGGGGCCTTGCCGGTTTTCGCCAACACGCCGTCGATGACGGAATCGAGCAGGTACTTGGTGCCGACGGCCACGGTGGCAATGCCCGCCAGGCCGACCACGCCGCCCACGCGCAGGGCGGCCATGGCGGCCACGCCCACGCCGGAGGCGACGCCAGTCGTTCCGGCCTCGCGCAGGGAGCGCAGGGCGGCCTGGCTGGCGCTCATCTCGCCATTCTTGACCTTGCGGACGTTGGCCGCTGCCGCGGCGACGCCGCCAACCACGGCGCCGAAGAGCATGGCTCCGGCGGTTGCGGGGGAAACGGCGCGGGCTGTTTTGTTGTCATGGGACATGGCTAGGCCTCCTCGGTTTCGGGCGCGGCCGCGCCGGTTTCGTCAGCGGCCTTCTGGCCGAACATGGAGCCGACGACGCCCGCGAGGGCGTCCTTCACCGCGCCGTTGGTCAAAAGCAGCACGGCGGCAGCGCCGACGATGGCGCCCTTCCAGAAGTCCCCGCCGGAGGCCTGCAGGAAGCTCATGATGCGGCCGGGATCGGCGTCGCCCTTGAGCACGTCCTGCACCATGCCGTACATCTGGCCCATGTCCGGGCCGTTCTGCTGGCCGAACTGGTTCTTGTCGTGCAGCCGGTCCTCGGCGGATTTGGCGTCGTGGCCGCTTGCGCCGGAGGACTGGCCCATGGCGCCGCCCTGCTGGCCCATGAACTGGCCCTGAGGCTGGGAGCCCGCAAACTGGGGCTGATACTGCGGCTGGCCCATGAAGCCGCCCATGGGCGCGCCGTACTGCGACTGGCCCATGAAACCCTGCGCGGGCTGTTGCATGGGCTGCTGTGGCTGCTGTCCCATGGCGCCGTACTGGGGCTGGTATTGTGGCTGGCCATAGCCCTGCGGGGCCTGCATGGGCTGCTGATACGGCTGGCCCATGAAGCCGCCCATGGGCGCGCCGTATTGCGGCTGGCCCATGTACTGGGGCTGGAACTGGTGCTGGGGCTGCACGCCAGCGGGGCTGGCGGGCTGGCCCATGTACTGCTGCTGGCCCATCTGGCCCATTTGCCCCATTTGTCCCATGGCACCGTCCGCGCCCATGGCCTGGGCTTCGCCCTTCTGTTCGTCCTTGCTCATGTTCTCCTCCTGTGTGCAGTGGTGATTCCGAAATGTTCGCCTCAACGCGCGGCCTGGGCCGCCAGCGCCGTGAACTCCTCCACCAGGGCGGCCAGCCTCGGCCGGTCGCCGGTTGTGAGCGCCTCGTCCAGCTTGTCCGGGGGGATGACCACGGGGTCGTATTCGATGACCACCGAGCGGGCTGCGGCGTTCAGCCTCATGCCCCGAAAGCCGGGCACGCCGCGGCCGTCGCCGCTGGCGGCCAAAAGTGCCTTGGCCTCGGGCCGGGCCAGCAGGGCCAGGCTGAAACGGATGCGGATGCGGCCGGGCACGTGGTGGGCCACGGTCAGGCAGTCGCGCAGGGCGATGATGTCGCCGATGTTCATGCGTTCTCCTTGTTGGCTTCGCTTTGCGGCGGCAGGGCAGGGGGCGTGTGCTGGAAGCGCAGCAGGCGCGCGGAATTGGCCAGCACGCCGGCTGTGTGGATGATGTGCAGCATTCCGGCCGCCACGGGCGAAAGCAGCCCCAGGGCCCCCATGGCCGCGCCGCCGATGTTGGTGCTGGTGGCAAGCATGAAGTTCTGCCGCGCCACGGCCAGGGTCTGGCGCGAAAGCGCCTGCACGTAGTTGAGGCCCGTGAGGTCGTCGCCCACGAGCGCGATGTCCGCCGCTTCGATGGCGGCCTCGCTGCCGCCAACGCCCACGGCCACGCCCACGTCGGCCTCTGCGAGGGCCAGGGCGTCGTTGATGCCGTCGCCCACCATGAGTACGCGCGCGCCGTTCGCCCGCATGTCGCGCACGATGGCCGCCTTGTCCTCGGGCAGCAGGCCCGCGTGCACGCCGTCGATGCCGAGCCGCGCGGCCAGGGCCTGGGCCGCTCCGGCCTCGTCACCGGTGACGATCTCCACCCTGGCGGCGCCGCCTTTGCGCAGGCCGTGGAGCACGGCTTCGCTTTCGGGGCGGATGGTGTTGTCGAAGGCGAAGAGGCCGATGACCTCACCATCCCTGGCCATGGTCAGCACGGTGAGGCCACGGGCGCGCCAGCTTTGGGCCCTGGCCGCGCTTTGGCCCAGGTTCACGCCATGGCGTTCCATGAGCCTGCGGTTGCCCAGCAGCAGTTCGTTCTCGCCCACCTCGGCCCGCATTCCCATGCCCATGAAGTACTGGCACACGTGGTGCGGCGTGGCGGAAACCCCGCGCCTTTCGGCCTCGGCCTTCACGGCCTGGGCCAGAGGATGGTGGTTGTGCGCCTCCACCGAGACGGCCAGATGCAGCAGTTCGTCCTCGTCCACCCCGGCCAGGGGGAGAATGCGACAGAGCTCGGGCTGCATGGTGGTCAGGGTGCCGGTCTTGTCGAAGCACAGGGTGTCGAGTTTGCCGACTTCTTCCAGGTAGCGGCCGCCCTTGATGAGGATGCCGCGCGAGGCGGCGGCGCTCATGGCGGCGCTGACGGCGGTGCTGGCCGCCAGCACCGTGGCGCAGGGGCAGGCCATGACCAGCATCACCGTGAAGGCCCGCCACAGGCTGCCGGTCAACAGCAGGGTGCCGCCCGTGGCCCAGAAGCCGATGCGCACCATGCGTTGGGCCAGCTGGTCGGCCACGCCCTCTATGGGCGCGCGGTTTTCGATGGCGTCCTCCACCTGACGGAGCACCCGGGCCAGGTAGGTGCGGTCGCCCACCTCGTGGGCGCGCACGTTGACCACGCCCTCGCGCACGAAGGTTCCCGCAAGCACCCGGTCGCCTGCGGCCTTGAGCACGCTGTCGGCCCGGCCGGTGATGGGCGACTCGTCCAGCAGGGCCTGCCCGTGGACGATGACCCCGTCCACGCAGACCTTTTCGCCCGTGTGCAGCACCACCACGTCGCCGGGGACCAGGGAGTCCACCTCGGCCTCCACCTCCACCCCCTCCACCAGGATGAAGGTGTGGTGCGCGCTTTGCCGCAGAATGCCCGCTATGGAGCGCCGGGAGCGTTCCGTTACCCAGGCCGAGAGCAGGTCCGCGCCGGACTGCACCCAGAGGATTTCCATGGCGGTGAGGGCCTCTCCTGCGGCCACGGCGGCCACCACGCCCGCGCCCAGGAAACTTTCCAGGGTGACCTTGCGGCGGCGTAACTGCCGGGCGGCCTTGCGCAAAAGGGGCAGGCTCGCGGCCAGGGCGGCCAGGCCCAGCGGGCTGAACAGGCTGGCGCTTGTGGCCACGCCAAGCACGGTCGAGCGGAAGAACACCACGCCCATTACCGCGCTGCTGGCCACAAAGCGCCGCAGCGCGGGGCGCACGGGGTCGCAGCCTTTTTTCGTGGCGGCGCAGGCGCAGGCCGGGGTGTCGCAGGCCCCGCAGGATGCCCCCGCAGCGGCCGGAGCGCACAGGGGGGTGCGGCACAGGGGCTGGCCGGGCAGGGGGCGGGTCTGGCGCGGCAGGCAGGCCAGGGCCTCGGCCAGCAGCGCCTGCGCCGGAAGCAGCTCGGCATCGTGCAGGACCACGAGGCTGCCGCAGGCCAGGTTCAGGCGCAGGCCGTGCATTCCGGCCAGGCCGTTCAGCCGTCCGGAAAGCAGCTCGCCCAGGCCGGGATTGCGTTTGAGGGCCGGGCCGCCCAAACGGGTGCGACCGGGCAGCGTGTGCAGGATGGTAAGCGGATGTTTTGCCATTGTTCTACATTACCTTATTGAAGGATGTCTGCAATGTGTGGTGTTGACTGTCGTTCTCCATCGTGAAGGCCGATTTCGTTTTCATTGGCGTCTCAACGTCATAGGGGAACCAGGTTGAAGCGCAGCCCGCTCAGGTCCTGCATGAATTCCTCGCCGCATTCCTGGGCCATCTCGTTTTGGGCATGGTAGCGCCAGTTCACCTCGACGGACCGGCCATTGGCGGCTTCCTGGTCCAGCATGTCGAAGAGGTCCATGAAGGTCTTGGAGGTGGAGCTGTTGAAGTAGCCGACCTCCATGTCCAGGGTCAGGCGCTGCGCCCGCTGCTCCCGGAGGTACTCCTCCAGCCAGGCCAGCGCAGGGCCGTAAAAGCGCTGGCAGTTTTCCGGGTACGACTCGCCGTGGATGGCAAGGCGTCCGGTATCGGGGTCGAAATCGATGCGTGGCGAGGACTTCGTGCCCTCTATGGTGAGGCGTGTCATGCGCGTGCGGACCTCCTAGGCCACGACCTTCATGGCGAAGAAGGACGTGTCCGTGTCCAGTGGGGTGATACGAAAATCGAGGGGCCGTGCGGATTGCCTCGCCATTTCGATGAGGCCCAGGCCCGCCCCGAGGGAGCCTTGCGGGGCTTGCGCCCGGCGCATGGCGCGGTAGTGGTCCTTCAGGGCCGGTCCGCTCAGCCCCCGGATGTGCTCGATGCGCCGGGCCAGTTCGGCGCATTCGCCGCTGCGCACGCGGTTGCCGCAAGCCACGAAGAACCGGCCGTCCTCCTCGCGCCCGACCACCACCTGACCGTGGGCCAGGGCGTCCCGGTCCCGACCGCTGGCGCGATCGGCGGAGTAGCGCACGATGTTCTGCATCTGCTCCACCAGGATGGCGAAGACCTTCTGCATCATGGCCATGCCTGCGTCCTCGGCGCGCATCTTTTCGCGCATCAGCTCGGCCATGCCCTCCACCACGGGCTGGGACACGGGGCCGTTGAAGTAGAGGATGACGCCGCTTTTGCGCAGGTTTTCGTAGTAGTCGAACAATTCGCCCGTCATTGCGCGCTCCTTGCGTGGATTTCAAAGGCCAGGGCGGTGATGTCGTCGCGCTGCGTCTCGGCCCCGCGGTATGCGTCGAACCGGTCCAGAAGGGTTTGTCCCAGGTCCGCAAGCGGGGTGCGCGCGCCTTCGGCCAAAAGGTCCATGAGCCTTCTGCGCCCGAAGGGAAGGCGGTCCGCGCCGCCGGGTTGGTCCACAAGCCCATCGGTGGTCATGCAGTAGCGGGCGTTCGGCTCAAGGGGCATGTCCACGTCATTGAAGCGGGCTTCCCGCGGGGTGCGCACATAGCCTGCGCCGCGCGGCGTGCCCTTCACCACGCGCGTTGCTCCCCCGGTGGCGATGTAGAGCGCGCCCCTGGCCCCGGCGAAGGTCAGCCGTCCGGCGGCAAGGTCCACGCGGCACAGGGAACAGTCCATGCCGTCGTCGGACAGGGCGTCGGCTCCGGTCTGCCCAAGGGCTTCCTTGATGAGGCGGTTGACCCGCGAGAGCAGCGCTCCGGGGCTTGCCTCCGCGCCGGATTCCTCCTCTGCGCGGGCCGCGCGATCGAAGAGCGCGTGCACGATGAGGGTCAAGAAGGCTCCGGGGACGCCGTGGCCCGTGCAGTCTATGACCGCAAGCCAGAAGCCGCCGGGAAAGGAGCGGGCCCAGCAGGCGTCGCCGCCAACGGCCCCCAACTGCCGCAGGGCAAGAACGTGCGTGGCTCCGCCAGGGCCAGCGGCCTCTTCCAGCACGGCGGCGATGTCCGCCTGGCCGGGCAGAAAGGCGCGCTGGATCTGGCTTGCGTATTCGATGCTTTCCCCTATCTGGCGCTGGGCGTCAGCCAATTCCGCCACCGCCCCGGCCAGGCGTTCCTCGCGATTCTTGAGAGCGTAGCCCATCCAATGCAGATTGCGCTTGAGGCGCTGGAAGTCGTGTTCTTCGCCGCGTTCCGGGGGCAGGTCGTCCAGGGCGAAGTCTCCCTGCTTGAGGCGCTGGCACTGCCGGTTCAGGCTGCGGATGCTGCGCAGGGCCAGCACGTGGCTGGAAAATGCGGAAAGCGGGGCGAGCAGGATGAGCATGGCCGCCAGGAACAGCACCAGGGCCGAGGTCGCGGCTTCGCGCCCGGACCCGTGAAGGGCGAGCAGGAAGCCGAGCGGCGCCGCCACTCCGAGCAGCAGCAGCGTGGCCGTGACCTTGCGGCGCACAGGCATCTCGGCCAGGGCGTCCAGAAGGCGGTCGGCCGGGGTGGGCCGGGCGCGCATGTCCATGGCCGGAGACGCTTGATCCATGGGGCGGGACGGCTTCATCAGGCGGCTCCCTCGCACAGCTCCACGCGGTTTCTCCCCGCGTTCTTCGCGGCATAGAGTGCGGCGTCGGCCCGGCGGATGAGGTGTTCGAGGCTGTCCTGGGCGCAGGGGCTTATGGCCACGCCGAGACTCACCGTGAGGCAAAAGCAGTCCCCGGACGGGCAGCGCAGGCACGTTTCGCGGATGGTCGAGCGGATGCGTTCGGCCACGGCGGTTGCGGCGGCGCGCTCCGCGCCGGGCAGCAGCACGACGAACTCCTCGCCGCCCAGCCGCGCGGGGAGGTCGGCCTCGCGCACGCTGTCCGAGAGCACCCTGGCCAGGCAGCGCAGGGCCTCGTCCCCGACCTGGTGGCCGTGGGTGTCGTTCACGCGCTTGAAGTGGTCGGCGTCGACCATGATGATGGATGCGGGCTGGCGTTCGCGCCGCACGCGGGCCAGCTCGCGCTGGGCCATGTCCATGAAGTAGCCGCGGTTCCACAGTCCGGTGAGGCTGTCGGTGCGGGCCAGACGGTAAATTTCTTCCATCATCCTGCGGCGCTCGGTGACATCGGCCACCACGACCACCATTCCCGGTCCTTCGGCGTCCGCGCCGCCTTCGGGCAGAATGCTGGCGCTCAACTCCGCCCAGAAACGCGTGCCGTCGGGCCGGAGTATCTCCGCCGGAAAGCCCCGAACCCTGCCCGTTTCGGCAAGGCGCTGGGCAAAGCCCTCGCGTTCCGCTGGGCTGGCGAAAAGCGCGCCCACGCGCATTCCCTCCGCAAGCGGCGCCATGTCCGCCGTGCGGCCCAGCATGGAATCCAGGGCCGGGTTGGCTTCCACCAGCACGGCATCGGCGGCGGCGCCGCGCGCGCGAAAAATGCCCTCCACCACGTTTTCAAAGATGCCCCGATAGCGTTCCTCGCTCGCGGCCAGGCGGTGGTTCAAATCATTCAGGGTGCGCTGCATCCGGTCGCCCATGCCGGCCATGCGGCGCGCATGGCGGAAGAGCCGTGCGTATTCCTGCACCAGCTCGGCGCGTATTCCCTGCGCCGCGCTCCCTTCCTGCCGGATGAGCAGATCGTGCTGGGCTTTTCGCAGAAAATTTTCTTCGCGGAAAAAAACGTCGTTGGCCACCGCATGTCCTTTGCTTCCGTCGTTGGCCTGTGTATAATTGAAAATGATGTTCAAAGTCAATGATGATTTTTGTGTTGAATGCCGCGGAACTGGCCCGGCGAGGCCGGTCTGAAGCGAGTGCTGAAGCCGGTTTCTGCGCATTCGGCAGGAGAGCGGATCGTTTTGGGGTATTTTTGCTCCTGCTTGGGGCAGAGTTCGGTTTTCGGTTGGGGTAAGTCTTGATATTGAAATTCGTCCTCATAAAGGATAGGCGGGGGCCGGAAGGCCCTTTCCTCAAGGAGCAGCTCATGTTGTCAGAAATACTTCCGTTGCTCTCCAAGGCGACGCTTGTGGCGCAGGTGATCCTGGCTTTCCTTGTGTGCATGTCGCTGGTCAGCTGGGCTATCATGATCGCCAAGTGGCGCGAGCTGACCCGCGCCAAACGCGACATGGAGGGCGGCGTGGCCACGCTGTTGTCCAGCGCGCCGCTTCCCGACGCCATGCGCGCCATTAATCAGGCCCGGTTGCCCATGACCCGGCGCATGACGGTCCTGTGGATCCGCGAGTACGACCGCCTTGCGCGCAACAACGAGTTCGAGCACCTGCTGGCCGACAACATGCGCCGGGTGTTGCGGCACGGAGTGGCCGAGGAGCTGCGCGGCATGGCCAGGCTGCTGCCCATTCTGGCGACAACGGCCAATACCGCGCCCTTCATCGGCCTTTTTGGCACGGTGTGGGGCATCATGCATTCCTTTCACGCCATCGGGCAGATGAAGACCGCCGCGCTGGCCACCGTGGCCCCCGGCATCTCCGAGGCGCTCATCGCCACTGCGGTGGGCTTGGCCGTGGCCATTCCCGCCACCGCCGGGTACAACATCTTCCAGGGGATGCTGGGGAGTTTGGAAGGACAGTGCGTGAGTTTCGCCGGGCTCTTCCTGAACCGCCTGCGCGAGGAGGGGAGCGCGTCTGGCCCGTGCGCCGAGAGCAGCGCCAGCACGGCGCAGCCCAAGGTGAGCCTGCGCACCGCGGTGGCGGGGCAGTAGCATGGGCGCGTCTTTCGGAGGCAAGGGCGGCCTCATGGCCGACATCAACGTTACGCCTTTTGTGGACGTGATGTTGGTTCTGCTTATCATCTTCATGGTCACCGCGCCAATGATGACCGAAGGCATGGACATCGATTTGCCCAAGGCGCGCGCCACGGAAACCCTGACACTGGACGACGGGGTGCTCCTGACCCTTTCGCGGGACGGTTCCATGCGCCTTGACGAGTTGCCGCTGGAACGCCAGGACTTGCCAACGGCGCTGGCGAGCCTTGCTCCCGGCCGAAACTTGTTCTTCAAGGCCGACAAAGACGTTCCCTACGGGCTGGTGGTGGAGATTTTGGGCGCCGTGCGCGAGGCGGGCGTGACCAAGTTCGGCGTGGTGGCCGAGAGCGCCCCGGAGCAGCGGTAGTACGCCCATGCGCCCGCGCGACATCGCCATCTCCCTAGTGGCCCACGCAAGCCTGGCCGCGCTTGTGCTTGCCTGGCCCGTGTCCGAGCCCCCGGCCCAGCCGAAAATCTATGAAGTCGCTCTGGCCGAGGCGGCTCCCGCCCCGGCAGGGCCTCCTGCCCAACCCGCTCCGCAGGCGGCGCAGCCCGCGCCGCCGAAGCCCACCCCGCACAAGACGGCACCGCCGCCAGCGGAGCGGGTCATCAGCGCAAAGAAGGCCCCGGACGCGCAGCCCCCGGCCCCGGAGGAGCAACCGCCAGCACCGTCGGCGGCGGCGGCCTCCGGCCAGCCGGGGGCGCCCACGCAGGGCGCTTCCGGGGGCGGAAGACCCGGCGCGCAGATGCGCAGTTTTGGGGGGGTGCAGGCCTACGATGGCGATGTTGTGGACGAGCGTCCTTCCGTGCTGCGCGGGGTGGTGCCGGAGTATCCCTACCAAGCGCGAAGAATGCGCCAGGAAGGGCGCGTGCTGGTGCGCGTGGTGGTGGACGAGCAGGGCAGCCCGGTGACCGCGCTGGTGCAGGAGGCCAAGCCCGCCGGAGTGTTCGACCAGGCGGCCCTTGGGGCGGCCAGGCGCTTCCGCTTTCTGCCGGGCAAGATCGCGGGCAGGCGCGTGGTCACGGCAGTGCTCATTCCCTTCGAGTTCACCCTGCGCTGAGGCCGCCTTCCGGACGCTTACATCCGCACCTGGAAGCCGTTGTATGCTTCGGCCCGGTCCACGCGCTGCACCAGGACATCGCACACCAGGGCCGAGGGCGGTCCCTGGCGCAGCAGGTCCTGAAAACGCTTTAGCGCCTCGTGCCCGCGCGCATCGTCCGCAGCCTGGGCGCAGCCTTCAACAGAGCCGTCCGGCATGTTGCGCACCCATCCGGTGAGCCCGAGTGAGTGGGCGGTCATTTGCGTCCAGCCCCGGAACCACACGTGTTGGACGCGACCGGTGACGCGGAAGGACAGCGTGGGCATGGGCGGGCCTCCTTTTGCTCCTGACTATGCGGATTCGGGTTTCGCAGCAACGGGAATTGCCATTGGCAGCGAGGGCTGCTAGCAACTGGGAGCGTCCGCCGGACAGTCCCCGCGCGGCGCTCATACCGCCGGAGGTCTCCATGCCCCGCCGACAGCCCCGCCGAATCGCTTTTTCGTTGGTGCTCCTTGTGCTTCTTGTGTCCTGTCTCGCGTCGCTCGCATCGGCCGAGGAATTGACCCCGGAAAAGCGGGCCGACATCCGCGCGCTCATAGAGGCCACCGATGGCGCGGGCGCCGTCAGGCAAAAAGTCAACGCCCTTGGCGACCAAGCCGCCTTGGCCTTGCGCCGGAAGCGGCCGGACACCCCGGAACGCGCCCTTGAACTCGTGCGGCGCGAGGTGCGCGCTGTGCTGGAGGAGAAGTTGATCGGCCCGGGAGGGCTTTACGACAGACTGACGCCCCTGTACGCCAAGACCTTTACGCACCGGGAAATACGCGAGCTGTTGGCGTTTTACGCCTCGCCAACGGGCAGGAAGGCCGTGGAGTCCATGCCTGGCCTTTCCGCCGAAAGCAGGGCAGCTGCCGAGGCGCTGGCACGGGAGATCGCCCCGGAGCTCAAGCGCCGCATCGAGGCCGCGCTCACGGCCGAAGGCCTGGCCCGACCCCGCCAGCAGTAAACCGGCTCGTCAATCAGTGCCGAATTGCGCGCCGGTTTGCAAATTTGCCCCGCAGGTTGGGATGGCGGTTGGAAAAGAAAAAGACCTTACGGTTTTCTTACCGTAAGGCCATTTCTTCTTGGTAGCGGGGGCAGGATTTGAACCTACGACCTTCGGGCCATAAGCCCGAACACCTTCCGCGCCATCCTCTTTCTACCCTGCTTAACCGAGCATAAAATTCGCTTAATATCCTTGACTCATTGCATACACACCGGGTGGCAGCCAACCCGTACCGTGTTTAACCATTGTTAGCCATTTTAAAGCGTTGGGGTAGCAATAGGGTCGCAATGGTTTGCCCAAGAAATGGCGCTCACCAATGGTTTCTGTAAGGCGACACATCAAGGAGCGGTTTGTGACGACAAGTAACCGCAGCCCTAGCTCCGCCTCTGGTCGGTTCTCTGATTCCCAACTGCTCGTGCGGTTTCAAACCGGCCTTTTCAGGTCTTGCCAACCAAGGGGCCCAGAGAAGTGTCGGAGATGGAATGTGTGTTCGTTTCGTGGCTGAACAAGAAATGGCAGAAAAGACTCTTGATAAAAAAAACGTCCGGGCGGTATGTTTACACTTGCTGCTTGGTTGCCTACAGCTTGCAGGATCGTTAACTGTGCCGGATAGCGCCCTTTTTGCGTACTGCAATAAAGAGGATCCATGCAAGCGAAGCCCGCGCAGGCCAAAGTCTGTCCGACTTTTAAGGCACCGGGCGGCGCATGGAACGCGATGAAGCAGCCCAATGCATAGACATTGTGACATGCCGCACCATGAATTTCAGAAATCCAACACCGGGTCAACCAGGGGACGCTCGCGCCTCGCGCCTGTAGTCCGGAGGGTTACGTGGCAACATCATCGATGAAAAGCGCTTTAGACAACAGGTATCTGCTAGAACGTGGCCCAATCAGCAGGGTCTTTCTGAAGTACTCGCTCCCAAGCGTCGTCACGATGGTGTTTTTTGGCGTGCAGACCCTGGTGGACGGCGTAGTGGTGGGAAACCATTTAGGGCCGGATGCTTTGGGAGGGATCAACATCGTCATGCCGCTATACAGCTTCATCATGGTGTTGGCTCTGATCGTCAGTATCGGAAGCCAGGTTCTGGTCAGCATGGAGCTGGGGCGCAAAAATTCGGACAAGGCCCAGGACGCGATGTCCACTGGCTTCAAGGCGCTGGTAGCAATCAGCTTGATTGTCACGGTGTTCCTGCTGCTGCTCGCAGAGCCGCTGATCAAATTGATGGGCGCTGACGAGCGGCTGCTGCCGTTCTCTCTCGCCTACCTTAAAGGGCTGGTGCCGTTCATCATGCCACTGACCCTATGCTTTTATTCCGACGCCATGTTGAAGGCACTCGGGCATCCCAGGTTTTCGATGCTCACCATGTCGCTAAGCGTGGTGCTCAATGTGCTGCTAACCTTCTGCTTCGTGATCGGGCTTGGCTGGGGCAATACTGGGGCGAGCGTGGCCACCGGTGTCGCTTTCACCCTCGGGCTATTGATTTCTGGCAGTATCACCTTCAACCCCAGACAGCGGCTGTCGGTGCTGAAGGGGCGGTTTCACATGCCGCTCTTGCGACGTGCTGTTTACAACGGCTCATCCGAAGGCGTTTCGGAAATGGCGGCCTCGGTCAGCATTCTGATCATCAACCTCACCGTAGTTCGCCTCTTGGGAGCCGATGGAGTGGCCGCGTTCACTGCCATCAACTACATCAACTTTACGGGCATACTGCTGTTCCTGGGTATTTCGGATGGCCTGATTCCGGTGCTGAGCTACAATTACGGAGCTGGGAACTACCAGCGGATCAAGAGGTTGCTTCGTTTTGCCGCGATAATCAACATGAGCATCGGAGCAATGGTATTCATCGTGCTCCAAGTGTTTGGGAGGCATGTGGTCCTGTTGTTCTTCGACGGCAGCGAGAGCCAGGCATTCCAGATTGCAGTAGACGGCTTGCAGATCTTCGCTTTCGTCTTTCTGGTCAACGGACTCAACGTACTGATCATCGCCTACTTTACCGCACTGGGCGAAGCGAAGACTTCAATCATCATTTCTGCGGCGCGCGGGTTGGTATTCGTGCTTGCCGGCGCCACGGTGTTGCCAATATTCATGGGCATTACTGGTGTGTGGGCGGCAATCCCGCTGGCGGAGTTGCTGACACTGGGAGTTGCACTCATAGCGTGCAAACGATTTGCACTTGGCGCCGACCCGCTTCGCGGGACAGGCTTACCGGTTAAGCCTGTTGATTGTGGAAAGCATTTTTAGGTAGAGTATTTAGTGCACATGGCTAGTCGCCACTCTAGTCCAACGGGTTATGCTTAAGAAAAACGTGGAGCTCTCTTATGCCAACAGCCCATAAACGGAAAAAACAACCTGAAATAGTCCGCAGCAAGCTTATTGAGTGTGCCGCGCGAATCATTACCGAGCAAGGCCCTAATGCTGTCACACTCCAGGCCGTCGCTGACGCGGCTGGTGTCACCAAAGGAGGACTCCTCCATCATTTCAAGAACAAGAATCAACTTAGCGAAGCGGTATTAAGGTGTTTTATAGAACAGCTGGATGCCGAACTTGGCAAGTTGATGGCTGAAGATTCAGTAGAATATTGGCGATTTACAAGGGCTTATATTGATTCAATATGGAAAGACGTTGCCTCAGGGCAGGAAGAACAGTGGATTTTTTTTGCCTTCTACGCACTTTCCGAGCCACAGTTAAAATCCATGTACAACGAATGGATGAAAGAAAAACGAAGACTCCACCACAATACGGATTCAGACCAGATGCTGCAAGTTCCGAGATATGCTGCCGACGGAATATGGTTTGAGGTTTTGATGAAGGCTGGCTGTCAAAAGGAGCATTCTACTTTGTTGTCCAGCCTTATCAAAATGACATACAGTTAGGGGTACAGAGGCAGCATGCACCTGACACGCCGCCGCCGTTGCGACACCTTCCATTTGCAAACATTTCGGCCCGGCGCCGCTCGGCATCGACTACTTCGATAAGCTGCTCGAACGCATCCGCGACATACGCAGCTCGGAGAAGGTCTTCAACCGCAAGGTTCGCGACATCTTCGCGCTCTCGACCGATTATGGCGACCACGCCCAGGAGGCGTTGCCCCACTTCTTCCAGAAGATGCAGAACAAGATGCACTGGGCGGCCACAGGCCAAACCGCCGCCGAACTCATTCGCAGCCGGGCCAAGGCCGAAAAACCGAACATTGGCCTGACCGCATTTGCTGGTGACAAGGTGCAGCGCAAAGCCGTGACCACGGCTAAGGACTACCTCGACGCGGAAGAGCTGGACACCCTCAACCGTATCGTCTCCATGTACCTGGAATACGCGGAGATGCAGGCAAAACGCCGCCAGGTCATCTACCATGGCCGAGTGGGAGGAGCGCCAGGATGGCTTCCTGACCTTCAATGAACTGCCCGTGCTGACCCATGCCGGGCGCATGCGCATGGACGCGGCCTAAGCCCCACGCCCTGGAGCAGTACGAGGCCTTCCACTCCGCCCGGCTGGAGCGCATCCGGCAGGTGGAGGTCGAAGAGGACGCGCGCCAAGACGCAGCGCTGGATCAGGCAGCCAAGGCCGTTGAAGCGTTTGCCCCCAAGGGCGGGGATGGAAAGACGCCCAAGGGCGGCAAGGGAGGCTCAGCATGAGCTCCCCGCGCGACGAGGGCTTGGCTCCGGGGTGAAATGGCTGGACGAGGTGGCAACAGCCGAGGATTTCTCTGAAGTTCAGCCAAGGCAAGCGCAGCATGCGCGAGGTGACGGCATGGTCGCTACATCAGTGACAGCTGAAGGCGCCCGACTTGTCGATGCGTATACCTTGGGAGCCCAGGGACAACGAATGGCCCGGTATAGTGCAGGAAAAAGAAAGGCTCCCCGAGGCTTGGAGACTGTTCCGGCTGCAATTGCCGGGGGTTGCCAAGGCGGGGAGCGCTGAGATGACTTAAAGAATATCCCCGGACAATCAGCATGTCAATGGGGGCACGGACAACGCTTCAGAATGCGGTACAAGGTCTGCCGACTCACTCCGAACTCCTGGGTCAGGGCCTTCTTCTCCTCGCAAGCATCCGCCCGCATCTTTATCGTGCGCTCCAATTCAGGGGTGAGCTTCCGCTCCCGGCCCAGGTGCTTGCCCAGGGACTTGGCCTTGGCAATGCCCTCACGCTGGCGTTCCTTGATGAGCGTCCGCTCGAACTCGGCCACGGCCCCGATGATCTGGAGCTGAAGCCGCTGGAAGGGATCATCTTGCCCAGAGAAGGCCAGCCACTCCTTTAGGAACTGGACCGTCACGCCCTTGCCTGTAAGCTGTCCCAGGAGCCGCAGGAGGTCTTGGAGGTTGCGGGCAAGGCGGTCGATGGAGTGGACGTGCAGGGTGTCGCCTTCGCGCACATAGTCCAGGCAGAGCAGGAGCTGTGGCCGGGCTGTGTCAGCCGCGCTGGCCTTGTCCTCAAAGATCTTGTCCAGGGCCACCCCTTCAAGCTGCCTGTCCGTCTTCTGATCCGTGGTGCTGACTCGCACGTACCCGATGTTTGTCATGTCCATGTCCTCCTCGTGGTGGTGTCGCCGGTCGCGCGTCACGAAAGGTCACAGGCAATTCGCGAAGACGTGTCAACGTGATCCAAAAGAACATTATGCGACATGGCAAAAGGCCGCTTGCTGGGCAAGGGCGGTACGTTGCGAAAGGTTTACCTTTTGAGCAATTATTCTCAAACACTCTCCGCATTACGGCTCCCTAGACAAAGGAGCGAATATGAGGCTCAGAGCCAAAGCGGCTGTAGATGAAGTTAGAGCCCACGGACGTGGTGTAAATTCTGAGGTTGCCCGGTGGGATATCCCTCTCCCCCCGCCTGAACTTCTTGCTTCGTACGTACATCGCAAAGATGCGGAAAAACCAGGACAACGCCAGCGCAGCTCATTACGCCGCCATAGAGGCTCCAGGACGCGTCACATCGCCTTGGACACCTATCTTTGTGGCGACCCTTCACGACATGCCTGCATAGGGCCCTTTACGCTAACTCTAGCGGGTGAGGACAGCCCCCCCGGGCTTCTTTGCGGCGTACACCGCCCAAGGCATTTACCGAAACCTCTTTGCTATAATACAAGTCAATACAAATAGAAAATCGTATTGACAGAACGAATCGGCCGAGCTACTCAGCGCTTCCGATCAACTCGCGGATAGCGGTTGGGCGTTTGTTGTAGAAGCGCTTGGCATCGTCCAGGAAACCTTGCGGCTCCCATCGCTTTGAGACTCCCCCGGACCGCCTTCCGCCTTAACGTGGAGGCTTGGGACGCTTGCAGCGACGTCATATAACCATCGCCCTGACATTCAGAACCATGCTGCTCTGCGCGGCAAGTGGTGTCCTCTTCCCGCTCCTGGCGGCCCATGCCGCTCCAACGGCGGAGGCAATCCGCCAGCAGGAGCAGATCGTCCGTGGCGAGGAAGAGCGCCAGCGCCAACTGGAAAAACAGCACAAGGAGATGCTGGAGCGCCAGCCGCAAGCCATCGACCTCGGGCAGCAGAAAACTGCGGAGGAGCCTGTGGACGACTCCGTGTGCGTGCAGATCGACAGCATCATGCTGCGCGGGGCGGCGCTGCTCAGCGCTTCCGCCAAGGCGAAGCTCACCGCCCCCTATGCCGGGCGCTGCCTGTCCATGCGCCACATCAAGGAACTCATCCGCGACATCACCAACCATTACGTCGAGCAAGGCTACGTCACCACCCGCGCCTATGTCGCCCCGCAGGACCTAGCCTCACGCATCCTTGAAATCACTGTGGTCGAAGGGACCATCGAGGGCATTCAGCTCAACCAAAACGATCCCTCCGACCAGCGCCGCGTACGTTCCGCCTTTCCGTGGCTGCAGGGCAAGCCGCTGAACCTGCGCGACATCGAGCAGGGGCTGGACCAGCTGAACCGCCTGCCTTCCAGCAACGCCAAGATGGAGATCGTGCCGGGCGCGCAGCAGGGGACAAGCCGCATCGTCATCACGGACCAGCAGGCCAAGTCCTGGCGGGTGCGCGCCAGCGTGGACAACTCCGGACAAAAGAGCACGGGCGTGAACCAGTATACGCTGTCCTTCGACAAGGACAATCTGCTGGGCGTGAATGACATGCTCACCGTCAACTGGAACGCCGACGCCGACACCTTGGCGAGCTTCGAGCGGCACAAAAGCGAGAGCTCTTCGTTCTACTATTCCGTGCCTCTCGGCTACTGGACCATCACGGGCAGCGCGAGCTTCTTCGACTACCACACCCATCTTGAGAGCGGCGGGGCCGCGTACCTCAGCACCGGCAACACCACGACCTACACCCTTGATGTGAGCCGCGTGCTGCACCGCAATGCGGACGGCAAGACCAGCGCCGGGGTGTCGTTCACCACCAAGAAGATCAACAACTTTCTGGAGCACGAGCGGCTGGAGGCCAGCAGCTATGACCTGAGCATAGCCAAGGCCTCGCTGGACCACAGCCAGCGCCTGCTTGGCGGCGTGCTCAGCCTGGGCGGCGAGTACCACCTGGGCCTGCCGGTGCTTGATGCGCCCAAGGACAAGACTACCGAGCTCAGCGCGCCCAAGCATGAGTTCTACAAGCTGGTCTTTTCGGTTGGCTACATGCGCCCTTTCGCCTTGCTGGGGCATGAGTTCACCTTCAGCACGCGCGGACAAGCGCAGTGGACGCCGGACACCTTGTACAACTCCGAGCGTCTGAACCTCGGCAGCCGCTACACTGTGCGCGGCTTCCAGCGCGACACCATTTCCGGCGACTCCGGCGGGTATGTGCGCAACGAGCTTTCCACCCCGGTGCTGCCGGAAAAGCAGCGCCCCGCCTGGCTCACCGAGACCTTCGGCGTGCCGCAGGCCTATCTCGGCTACGATGCCGGGTTCATCCACAAGGACGAGACGGACACCTACGAGCGCGGCACCCTGCAGGGCGCCGCCTTGGGCCTGCGGGCCTCTGGCGAGCGTTTCGCAACTGACCTTTGCCTTTCACACGCCCTGGATGCTCCAGCCTTTATGAAGAATCGAGATTGGGAACTCTATTGGACGTTCAGCATTAAAATCTAATTGTCTGACATCTTTGGAAGGTCTTAAATGAATACCAAACTGAAGCATGTTCTTGCCAATCTTCTTGTCGTCTTACTGGTCCTGGAGCCGTTCTCCTTTGCCATGGCCGGGGGCATCACCGTGGCCCCGGGCGCTCCCGCTTCCAAGCAGCCCACCATGGACGCCGCACCCAACGGCGTACAGGTCGTCAACATCGTCAAGCCGAACGCCTCCGGCCTTTCGCACAACCAGTTCGACCAGTTCAACGTGCCCAGCCAGGGCGTGATCATCAACAACAGCAACAAGGTGGGCGTGTCCCAGCTCGGCGGCGCCATTTCAGGCAATGCGAACTTCGGCGGCGGGGCCGAGGCCCGGATCATCCTCAACGAGGTCACAGGCAGCAGCCGTTCGCGCATCGAGGGCTACACCGAAATCTTCGGTTTTGCCGCACAGTACATTTTGGCCAACCCCAACGGCATCAGCGTCAATGGCGGCGGGTTCATCAACACGCCCAAGGCCACGTTGACCACGGGCGTGCCGCGTTTTGACGGCGCTGGCGGGCTCCTGGGCCTCGACGTGCGCCGGGGCGATGTGCTCATCGAGGGCCAGGGACTCAACGCTGGCAACCTTGACGCCTTTGAGATCGTCAGCCGCACGGCGAAGATCAATGCCGAGCTCCACGCCAGGAACCTGAGCATCATTGCCGGGCAGGGCAGCTATGACCCGGCCACGGGGCAAAGCACGCCGCTTGCGCCCGACGGCTCCACCGCGCCAATGTTCGCCCTCGACTCCACGGCTCTGGGCGGCATGTATGCCCAGCGCATCACGTTCGTGGGCACGGAGGCCGGGGTGGGCGTCAATCTTGGCGGCATCATCCGCGCCACGGACCAGCTCACCCTGACCGCCGACGGCAAGATCCAGCTCGCCGGGGCGGTCTCCTCGGACAAGGACGCTGCTGTGGCGTCCCGAAGCGGCTCTGTCGAGATTTCCGGCAAGCTTGGCGCGGGCGGGACTGCGGGCGTCGAGGCGGCGCAGGAGCTGCGCCTAACTTCCCCGGCCGTGGGCGACGCGCCTCTGCTCTACGGCCAGAACGTCAACATCACCGCAAAGACGCTGAACAATGTCGATGGGCAGGTGCTTGCTGAAACTGCCCTTGCTGCTGCGGTCAGTGCTGACGCAGCCAACTCCGGGACCATCTATTCCGGCTCCGGACTCACGCTCGCCACGACCGGCTCCCTGCGCAACGCAGGCCAGGTTCTGGCCAAGAACAGCCTGGACATCACCACAACAGGCCGCATGGAGAATTCCGGGAAGGTGCAGTCCGGCGGCACAGCCTCCGTGCGGTCCGCTGGCGACATCGACAACGCGGGCGGCGAGATTCTCGCTCAGGGCGGCATGGCCCTGGAGGCAACGGGGAACGTCGCCAACACGGGCACCATCAACACCACCGGTCTGGCGAGCATCAGCGCCGGGGGCATTCTGTCCAACACCGGTGGGAGCATCTCTTCGCACGGCGATCTCGAACTGGCCGCAACCGGCAGCCTGAGCAACACCGGCGCCATCTACTCCGGCGCTTCCGGCGTCGTGCGCGCCCCCAGCCTGCTCAACAGCTCCACCGGGCAGATTCTGGCTCTGGGCAATCTGCTGTTTGAAAACGCCGCGAGCTTGGAGAATCGGGGACTCCTCCGCGCTGGCCAAGTGGCCACCATGACCACGGGTGGCTTCTCCAACCAAGGGGGCCAGATTCTTGCCCAGTCCGGCATCGCACTGAATGCCTCGGCGGATGTCGAAAACACCGGCACCTTCAATTCCGGCGGGTTCGGCGCCTACCGCACCACCGGTCTGCTGCGCAACACCGGAAGCATCCTCACCCAGGGCGATGCGACGTTCAGCAGCGCCGGAGACCTTGTCAATACGGGCATTTTGCAGTTTGGTGGGCGGCTTGAGTATGTTTTGGGCGGCAATCTGCTGAACACCGGCGGCCAGATTCTCGTCACCGGCGACAGCCTGCTGACGGCCAGCGGCGACCTGACGAACACGGGCCTTCTCTTCACCGGGGGAACAGCCACGTACGCGGTTGGCGGCACCCTGCTGAACAACCGGGGCCAGATGCTGTCATCCGGCGACATGCTGCTGCGGGGCGCTGCTCCCGGAACGCGGATGCTCAAGCTCCAGAACGACTCCGGCCTGATCGAATCCCTGCACGGTTCCATCGGCATCAAGGCCGACAGCGTGGTGAACAACAACCTGGATTTCAGCCTGGAAGAAGGGGCCATTCAGGGGACGAGAAAAGAAGGCGGGCTCGCTGTCTATTCGAACGATTATTCCGCGGCCTACTATACGGTGTTCAACTGGGCCACCGGGCACTCCCCCGACTCTGGGACATACGCCTCGGACGCCAAGCGGTTGCCTGCCGATTACGCCCAGACCATTGGCCTGGATATCGCCCGGAACATCTTCTCCCTGGCCGAGATAACCGCCGCAGTGGCCAAGACGGAGGAAGAGCTCGCCGCAACGCCGGACACAACCCGGCAGACCCATGTCAACTGGATCAAGAACAATATCGTCGCCACTCAGGGGCCTTATTCTGTTGTGTGTCGTGCTGGCCAGCGTTGTGAGCTCTTGGCCTACGAGGCCATCACGACCACCGACCGTGTCACCGGCCTGGACAAGGGGGGAAGCATCGCCGCCAGCACGAGCATCGCCGTCGATGCCGGGCAGTTCACCAACACGGTCAGCAAAGTCTTCACGACTACGGGCGACATCACCATCAATGCCGCCAACTTTGAAAACATCGGCAAGGATGTCTATGAGCGCACCACGGTCAAATGGGGACGCGGATTCAGGAATACTGTAAAAAACAAGGGCACGTATTCCGAGGGCAACGGCCAGGAACTGGTGCAGACCCCTGTGGGCTACGCCTATGGCAGTCTCAGCGCGGGCGGCAAGGTGACCATCACCGCCGCGCATGTGCAAAACGGCATTGCCGAGAATTCCGGCGTGGCCAGCTCCACCAGCGGCAGCGCCACAACGCCGGACGCTCCACAGGGGGCCATCATCGCCCCGCCGAGCCAGGCCGCCAACGGCCAGACGCTCAGCGACATGGGCAGCGTCATCGGCGCGCTCCCCCAGGGCGGCCTGTTCAGCCTCAACGCCACGCCCGGCCACCACTACCTGGTGGAGACCAACCCGGCGCTGACCAGCATGGCCAGCTTCTACGGTTCGGACTACTTCCTCAGCCGCGCGGGCATCGATCTGGACAAGACCCATCAGCAGCTCTTGGGCGATGCCTTTTATGAAACCACGCTGGTGCGTGAGCAGGTGTTCTCCCTCACCGGCAAGCGCCTCTTGAGCTCCTCCGCCACCAGCGATGCCGAGCAGATGCAGGCCCTCATGGACAGCGCCCTGCGCGCCAAAGCCTCCCTCGATCTCACCATCGGCGTGGCCCTGAGCGAGGCCCAGCTTGCCCAGCTCACCGAAGACATCGTCTGGCTGGAGAAGACCGTTGTCGACGGGCACGAGGTGCTGGCGCCCAAGGTCTACCTGGCAAGCGCCAGCCTGGAGAAGATCGCCCAGGGCGGCTCGGTCATCGTGGGCAAGGATGTCGCCATCAGCGCCACCGGCGACGCCAGCAACACAGGGCTGATCCAGGCGGCCAACACCCTCACCATCAACGCGGCCAACATCTTCAATACCTCCGGCGCGCTTCAGGGCCAGGCCGCCGCCCTGGCCGCAACGGACTCCCTCACCAACACCAGCGGGCTCATCAAGGGCGGGGAAGTCACCCTCGCCGCAGGCAAGAACATCGTCTCCGATACGGCGAGCATCACCTTCGCCTCGTCCAACACCACGAGCACCGTCGCGGGCACGCGGGGCCGCATCGAGGCCGGCGGCAACCTGAACATGCAGGCGGGAGAGAACATCTCGCTTCTTGGCAGCGACGCCGCGGCGGGCGGCAGCGCCACCTTGAGCGCGGGCAAGGACGTGGTCGTCTCCGCCCAGCAGACCAAGAGCAGCTTCGCCACCTCGCAGGGCTCCAAGTACAGCGCCAGCAGCAGCGTGGTGGCCAACCAGGCCGCGACGCTGACCTCCGGCGGCGCGCTCGCCGTCACCGCCGGGCAGGACCTCCTCGTCCACGGCAGCACGGTGCAGGCGGGCGGCGACGCCAGCCTTTCCGCCGGGCGCAACCTCTCCATCACCTCGGCCACGGATAAGTACGAGTTCTCCCGCCACCTCCAGTCCAAGAGCGGCGGCCTGTTTGGCGGCAAAAGCTCGGAGTCCGCCTCGGGCAGCAGCAGCACCAGCGTGGCCTCCCGGGTCTCCGCAGGCGGCGCGCTTACCGCCGAGGCGGGCAAGGCCGGCGCGGGCGATCTCGTGGTGGCGGGCAGCAAGGTCAGCGCCACACAGGACGTCAAACTGGCTGCAGCAAGCAACGCAAACATCTTGGCGGCGCAGATGACGAGCTCCAGCCAGTCCCAGAGCAGCAGCTCTGGTTTCGGTGGGCTCATCTCCTCCTCTGGTTCGAAGGAGAACCGGAAGGTGACCACGGAACGCAGCGAGATCGCCGCAGGGGGCGATATCAGCGTTGAGGCGCAGAAGGACATCACGCTGACCGCCGCGAAGATCACCTCCGGCGGTGAGACCCAACTTGTGGCGAAAAACGGCAACGTCTCCCTCCTGACCAGCAAAGACAGCGAGTATAACCGCAGCGTCTCCTCCAACGTCGGCTGGCTGACGTGGTCGTCCCAGGACAAGGGCAAGAGCGCCGAGACCGTCGTCAATACGCTCATCGCCACAGGCAAGGGCCTCACCATCACCAGCCGCGACGGCGTCACGGTCGAGTACAAGCAGACCGGCGACTTGCGCCAGGATATTCAGCAGCTTTCCCAGGCCCAGGGCCTGGAATGGATGGGCGAGCTGCTCAAGCGCGACGACGTCAACTGGAAAGGAGTCCAGGAACAGTACGAGAGCTGGAACAAGAAGGATGGCGGGCTTTCTCCCGCAGCTACCATCGTGCTGGCCATTGCGGCTTCTGCGGCTACCGCTGGCGCGGCTTCAGAGCTTGCCCTGTATGTTACGGGCCTGCAGATTGGAGAAGGCGGCGCTTTGTTGGCCTCAGGGGTTGCGGCCAATGCCATGCAAATCGCCACCTATTCAGCATTACAGGCGGGCATCGTCTCCATAGCCGCTAAAACCGCCACCGGAGTAGTGGATGCCGCCGCTGGCGGCGACCTGGGCAAGAACCTGGGCTCCATGCTGACCGAGGAAGGCGTCCGTTCACTCTTGGCCAGCATGGTGCTGGCGGGGAATATGAGTGCCATGGGCAGCACCTTTGCCACCTATCCCGCAGCAGGCAGAGTATTGGCGACAACGGCGGTAAAAACGATTACCAGCAACATTGTCGGCGGGCAGGAATTGGAAAAAGCCTTTCTCACCTCCCTGGGCTCCTCCTTCGGCAGCTACGTCAAAGGCGAAATCACTGCAGCAGAGTTGAATAAAACCGTCAGCCTCGTCCTGAATGGCGCGGCTGGCGCGGCTGGCGCGGCCCTGGCCGGAGGCGACCCGCTTCAAGGCGCCATGAGCGCCATTGCGGGAGAGCTGGCAGAGAACATTAAAGTTGCGCCGCTCACAGCGGAGCAACTTGAAAAAGACAAGGATTTTGCGGTGCAAAGTGCGTGTGCTTACTCCGGAGAATGCCCAGAACTTGGAAACAGCAAAGTGGTGTCCAAGGCAGAATTGGAAAAAGCAGGTATTGCCCTGGATAAGCTGATAGATCCCAAAAGTGGACTGAGCATGACCGTCTATTACAACGACGCAAGCAAAGTTCTTTCTGTGGCAGTGCGCGGCACCGACGAGCTTGTGGACGTCAAGGCTGATATCGAGCAGGCGATTGGCAAGGTCGGCGACCAACTTCGCGAAGCCGCATTTAAAGATAATATTGCAGCATTACGTACCATGGCCAACACCCTCGGAGCAACCTTGGTGGCCACCGGGCATTCCCTGGGCGGCGGTGTCGCCACAGCCCTTGCCTCATTTAAAGAGTTTGACCGGGCCGTGGTCTTTAATCCCGCAGCCTTGCACGTAAACACTATCGCGGCTTTAGGCGGTGATAGCGAAAGGGCACAGCTCCTCACCACCGCTTATGTCAGCAGGGGCGATATGCTCACAAACCTTCAGGACCTTATCTTAAATCACGTTGTGGACACCAAAACCGTTGGTACGCGGGTAACGGTGGAAGGCGGCGGCCTGCATGGCGTTAACGGGGTGCTCAACGCCTTTGGCGTTGCCACAAAGTAGAGAAGGAACAGGATTTGAAAACATACCACAACATCGTGCTGTTGCTTGCCGTGCTGACGCTCTCCGCTTGCGGGGTGGTCAGGAACTCGAATTCCCATACCCCTATTCGCCGTATGGGCGAGGCAGAGATGTTTGCCGGGAATCCTCAGGCGCAGGCTTTGGCAGAAGCCGCAGTAAAGGGGAACATCAAGGAAATCGACCGGCTGATAGACGCCGGGGCTGATCCCAATGCCGTGGGCCTGTATGGCATGACCGTACCCGGCTGGCTGTTGTACCACCCGAACAAGGCCGGGTTCCGCAGGTTGCTGGAGCGCGGCGCAGACCCGAACAAGATCTGGTACAATGAGACGAGCCCTCAAACCTCATTGTTGCACGAGGCGACATATATGTCGCCGACATTTGGAACAGACTACTTGAAAATGTGCTTGGAAGTCGGCAAGGGCAACCCAAATCTACTGCCGCCAGATAAGCACTACCGTCCCATCAATCTTGCCGTCAATGCAATGTGCCATGACGCATTTATCATCTTGTACAATGCCGGTGCTGATCTCGACTTCCACTCTGATACAGCCATTGGAAGGTACACCCTTGTACAGGCAGCGGCACAATCAGGGAATTTCGAACTTACCTATTTTTTGTTGCAGCGTGGTGCGGACTACACCTATGTCGGAAAGACTGGAATCAGAAGCCTTAAGGACGTCTTTGATTATAACTTCAAATACACGGGAAAATCCGCCACTGATTCTCGCGACCCTCAATACATGTGGTTTTGGCGTTGTGTGGACTTCTTGGAAAAGCGCGGCATGACCTTTAACATCATGTCAGCCAAGGACAAAGACTATGCTGTCCGCCCTGCTGTGCTGGACACCACCCCTGTGGACTATCTGCGCAAAGCGCATCAGCCATAATAAATCGGAGTGCTCGGTCGGGGCTCACCGTTCTGCCTGTGAACTAGGCGAGCGAGCTGGATGCAGCGATACTCAGACACGAAACGAGGAATTTAAAGTGAAAGCCACCACAGGTTCTAAACGCGCCGCAACTCTTACTGTTCTTGTGTGCCTCTTCCTTGCCTGCTCCGTTGCCCAGGGGCTTGCCGAAGCACAGCACAATGCAACCCAGGCCAAGGCGCAGGCTGCGGCAGGGGAGCAGCCCAATCTTGTCCTGACGATGAAGCTTTACGACGGAGTCATCAAGTGCCCCTTCCCCCTGTGGGTGAAGGAGTCAAAGCAGATCGGCGAGTCCAAGATGTTCCGCAATCAGAAAAAGAACATTTTCTCTTTTGAAATGGTCCCCAAGTCGCAGGAGTTTTCCAGTTGGACGCGCCTGTACGGGATATA
>NZ_FZOC01000013.1 GCF_900188225.1 Humidesulfovibrio mexicanus
TCGGCAAGCCCCTGGGCAACGGAGCAGGCAAGGAAGAGGCACACAAGAACAGTAAGAGTTGCGGCGCGTTTAGAACCTGTGGTGGCTTTCACTTTGAATTCCTCGTTTCGTGTCTGAGTATCGCTGCATCCGGCTTGCTCGCCTAGTTCGCAGGCAGAACGGTGAGCCCCTTCTTCATGACGATCTGGCGCATTCCGGCCAGGGCCTTGGCGCGGTAGGCGCTGGCCGTGGCAGCGTCCACGTTGCGCCATATGGCGCGCACGGTCACGATGGTGTCCATGAACCGGCCGATGTAGAGGACGCCCTCCATGTGGGAGGCGTCGGCAATGGCGAAGCGCAGGATGTGGTGGTCCGGGGCGCTCTCCTCGCTGGTGATGGTGGCCTCCGAGCCGAAACCTGTGCGCAGGGTTTTCTGCACCAAGCGCAGGGTCTCGTCCAGGGTGGTGCCGGGCGTATAGGCCGTACCGGCAGTGTAGAAGGTCTTCCAGTCGTTTTCTGTCTGACCCTTGGGAAGATAGTCCAAGGTGATGATTCCGGGCTTCTGTGTCTGCCGGGCGTTTACGTTCTCGCTGGTTTCCGGCGTGTCGGCCCAAAAGGGCAAAGGATACGTCAGATCGACCTGGTGCATGAGCATGTTCAGGTTCTTGGGCTGCTCCGCAGCCTTGGCCGTTGGCACATTCAGCACGTCCGGCGGGGTTGTGTCCAGCACGGCGGGGCGCACGCGGGGATAGCGTCCTTTATACGGTGTGTAGTCAAACACCATGCCGCGCTTCTCCAGCCAGTCCACACAGCGCCAAAACCACATTTCGCCTGGGAGTTCCTCATACCCCTTCCATCCGCCAAGCTTGAATTGGTTTTGTATGCTATGCTGAAGGCTTCTGATGCTTTTCTCTCCGGTGTGCTGATAGTTCACACCCTGTTCCAGCATGAAAAGTGTGAGTTTATAGTTACTCGAGCTTGCAGCATATTGGACAAGCGAATAACCGCTGAACCCATTTGACGAATAATCGATCTGCGCGCCAGCCTTATACAGCATGGCAAAGGCTGCCTCTTGTCCAGGCTTCACTGCTTCGGCTATAACTCGGTAATTTTTGTCCGGCGGCTCCAGGTTGGGGTCGCCCTTGCCTATTTCAAGGCACATCCTCAGATAGTCCACGCCGATTTTCGGTGCTTCCTCCACGGCCATGTGCATGAGGGATTTCTGGGAATACTTGCCGTACCATATTTTGTTTGGGTCCGCCCCGCGCTCAAGCAGGCGGCGGAAACCGGCCTTGCTCGGCTTGTAGAGCACCCAGCCGGGCACAGTGACGCCACCGAACCCAACAGCGTTTGGGTCAGCCCCGGCATCAATCAACCGGTCAATTTCCTTGACGTTCCCCTTGATGGCCGCCTTGACCAGGGCCTGCGCCTGCGGATTGTCCGGGTACGCTTCTGCCGGGCTCATCCTGTACACAGGCGTTGGCAGGGGCTTTGCGTTTCGCTTCGAACGCTCCAGCTTGGCAAGAATGGGGTCTGTCTCCAAATATGCACAGCCAGGGAGGGAAAAAGCTGTGAGCAACGTCACAACCACTGCCATGGGCCAGCTCCGCTTCAAGTATTGGATCATTTGTCCGCCTCCGGCCCAAGGATGTCCGGCGGCGTGGTGTCTAGCACAGCGGGGCGTATAGCAATCCCATAATCGAACTTCATGCCTCGCTTCTCAAGAAAATCGACGCACCTCCAAAACCATATGTACAAGGGGTCATTTTTGTCCCGAGCATAGTGTGCGCCCATCTCCCCTTGTAGGGACGAGTGCAAATCCCAAACACCTCTCTTCTCAGTGCTATAGTGAACGCCACTCGACAGCAGAATGAATAGTATTCTATGATTATTCTGTGATGCGCAAACCTCAGCAAGTGACCTTGCCCTATAGCTACTTCTTATTTTATAATCTATATCAGCTCCAGCATTGTATAATATATAAAATGCGTCAGTGTTAATGTTGTTAACTGCAACAGCGATTGGCCTCTCCCTGCCATCAGGGGGCTCAAGGTTAGGATTACCCTTGCCAACAGAAAGGCACATCTTCAAGTAATCGGTTCCAATTTTGTCAGACATATATATTGTAAAATGCAACAGCGAAGATTGCGCACGTGTTCCATCGTGCCAGATGATGTTCGGGTCGGCACCTCGCTCAAGTAAGCGCCTAAACCCGGCGACATTCGGATGGAACAACACCCATCCCGGCACGGTCTTGCCATACGCCCCCACGTCATTCGGGTTGGCTCCTGCGTCTATGAGCCGGTCAATCTCTTTGACATCCCCTTTGATGGCCGCCTTGACGAGGGCCTGCGCTTGCGGGTTGCCCGGATACATCTCTGCTGGCGTCATATACGCAGGTGGAGTCGGGCCTTTGGGCGCACGCGCCGCAGCGCGCTCCAACATGGCGATGTCGGGGTCGGAGCTGTAGGACGTGCAGGCATAGAGGAACATCACTACGGATAATAATACGAACCTGAACAATGGCATGGGAACGTCTCCTATAATGTACTACGGGGTTACACTCTTTGCCGCCATAAATGGTTCAATCCCATGAAGACCAGCCCCATCCGTCGTGATGCGCGTTCCGTATATTTTGTTTCCAAATGCTGGGTTCAAAATCAAATCCTGGAGGTTCGTCAATAAGTCACTCCTACTTACATATGCTGTCGTCTTGTTGTCCGCATCGCTGCCAGTTCCGCCGGCTCTCGCAATCGTATTTGAGTTAACCGCGGCAGGGTTAAATACGATTGCTTCGTCGATGTAATTTGTTGAAGCCATTGCTGTTGCAACGCCACCTCCCAGCGAATGCCCAGTTGCGACAATCATACAGTTGTTCTTGTCTGCGAAATATTTTAAGACTTTTAAGTTATCCGTGTTCGTAGCAACATCATATTGGGTGCCCCCATATCCGAATGCTTGTTTAACATTCGTCACCATATCCTTCCAACTCGTTATTTCTGTGCCCTTTACAGCGATAACAACCTCGCCCATCGCCTTCATTGCACCAGTTTCGTTCGCCGGTTTATAGTAAATAGATATCCCCAAATTCGTCGCGCTGTTAACCAACTTGTCAGGATCAATGCCTGCCTTTGCTAACTGCTCCGAAGCGAGTTTGGCGACTGATTTATCTTCAAGCGCATCAAGGTTGCCTGGGTCAAGTTTAACGTATTTTTCACCGCCGACCGTTACGCTTTTGCATTGAGCTTCGTACGCGCAATTATCCATCGCGGAGTACTTCTCTTTTTCAGCTTTCTGCGCCGCACTTAGAGGAGTGGCCTTAACCCATTCCGCCATCTCCACAACCATGGAACTCAGGGCCCCCTCAAGGGGGTCCCCTCCTGCCAAAGCGGCCCCGGCTGCACCTGACGCGCCTTGCAGGATGATGCTGACGGCTTTGTTCAACTCGGCTCCGGTAATTTTCCCGCTGGCGTAGCTGGAAAATGAGGATCCGAGCGAGGTGAGGAAGGCCTTCTCAAGGTCATTCCCGCCGACAATATTGCTGGTAATTGTTTTTACAGTAGTTGTCGCCAGTATTTTCCCCACTGCGGGATACGTATCAAAGGTGCTGCCAAACTTGCTCATTTCCCCGGCCAGCACCATGCTTGCGAGCAGTGAACGAACGCCCTGCTCAGAGACCATGGACTCCAGGCTCTTGCCAAGATTTCCGCCTGCAGCGGCGTTCGCTGCAGCAATCGTAATATTAGAAGCCGTAGAGGTGATGCCCGCGACTAAGGCACTATGTATAGCCATCTGCGTCGCCGAGGCGGCCGTGGTGGTTCCGGTTAGGAAAAGAGCACCACCATTGCCCAGTTCACATCCAAGTAGACTGGCAGAGTATCCCGAAGCCCATCCTGCTGTCGCAGCCGAAGCGGCAATGGCCAGCACGATGGTCGCAGCAGGCGAAAGCCCGCCATCCTTCTTGTTCCAGCTCTCGTACTGTTCCTGGACTCCTTTCCAGTTGACGTCGTCGCGCTTGAGCAGCTCGCCCATCCATTCCAGACCCTGGGCCTGGGAAAGCTGCTGAATATCCTGGCGCAGGTCGCCGGTCTGCTTGTACTCGACCGTGACGCCGTCGCGGCTGGTGATGGTGAGGCCCTTGCCTGTGGCGATGAGCGTATTGACGACGGTCTCGGCGCTCTTGCCCTTGTCCTGGGACGACCACGTCAGCCAGCCGACGTTGGAGGAAACGCTGCGGTTGTATTCGCTGTCCTTGCTGGTCAGGAGGGAGACGTTGCCGCTTTTCGCCACAAGCTGGGTCTCACCGCCGGAGGTGATCTTCGCGGCGGTCAGCGTGATGTCCTTCTGCGCCTCAACGCTGACATCGCCCCCTGCGGCGATCTCACTGCGCTCCGTGGTCACCTTGCGGTTCTCCTTCGAACCAGAGGAGGAGATGAGCCCACCGAAACCAGAGCTGCTGCTCTGGTACTGGCTGGAGCTCGTCATCTGTGCGGCCAAGATGTTTGCGTTGCTTGCTGCAGCCAGTTTGACATCCTGTGTGGCGCTGACCGTGCTGCCCGCCACCACGAGATCGCCCGCGCCGGCCTTGCCCGCCTCGGCGGTAAGCGCGCCGCCTGCGGAGACCCGGGAGGCCACGCTGGTGCTGCTGCTGCGTTATGGAGTCGTCGACATTGCCGGTGTCGCGGTACTCCACCCGGATGCCCTGCGCCGCGATGACCTGAATGTCGCCCGTGGCGGTGATCTCCGTGTGCTCCACGCTCTGGTCGGCGTTGCCCTTGTCGCGGGTGGACTGCCAGACCACGTTGGAGCCGGACTTCTTCTCCTGGCTGTACACGCTGGAGGTGTCGGTGAGCAGGGCGATCTCGCCCGTGGCGGACTCCAGCCGCACAGAGCCGCCGCTCTCCAGCCTTGAGGCCTTGAGGGTGACGCCGCCTTCTGTGCGGCTGTTCTTTTCCCTATTCAGCTTTCAAAGAACAAAAGGCCCGGCGGGGCCGGGCCGAAGCGAAACGACTAGCACCAAGCACTGTAACATTAACTAGTTGGTAAGTGGCTAGGTTAGTCGATGCTGTATTTTGTTATGAGTCCTTCAAGTCTACTGTTTTTCCCTAGTGATATAGTGGTCAAAGAGGGAACTTGATTTACTGAGTCTCCAGAAGAAAAGCGAATATAGCTCGCGTCAGACTCATCATCATGCGTAAACGTAAAGAATGCACCACTGTATGTGCCAAGAGCGTCTACGGCATGCTGACCAATACTGTGTTTTAGATTTATAAACTCGATACCTATTATGTCTCCCATCATGCCTATGTCCACAGAGGTCTCGATTTGGACCGGGTTTGTGACGACATGGGCATCGGTAAACCACAATTCGACAACACTGTATCTTATGACGGTCGTAGTCGTATTCATTTTGCTTGGCTTCCTCGTGGTTTACCTTTTCGAGCACTAACAATGGATCCCTTGTCACCGGTTACCACCGTTACGTTGTTTACAGGATCGTAGTAAACTGTTTTCCCACCCCCGACAGGCAAGCCAATAGTTGTTTCAATCACGTTGTCAATAACGCTACCGGGAATATTTCTTAGTGGCCCGGTCTCAGTTTCATAATGTTTAGTCAAGGGACGCCCATGCGGGGTCGTACCAAATTGGGCAGTAGATGCGGCATCATTTTCTGTGAATATGAAATCCCAAGGGCTTCTCTGGACTATTGGCGTGACTGTTGTAAAGTCCTCAGCATCTTGCCCTATGCTCGTCCCGCCGGGCAACTGTGGAACTGTCCCGCCGTTGTCTGGGTAGATTTCGGCTGCCGGAGTATCAACCTTAGGAGGCACAAGCTCTGTGCCTGTCTTGATATCGGGAGGATTGAGCGGCGTACCATCTAGTCCACCGGGATTACTTGTCGCTTGCTGCTGTTGATACTCTTGGATTTTCTCCCGGATAATTTCATTCAGCTTCTCAATTGAATTCCCCGCGGATTCAATCGCTTTTTTCCAATCGGCCTTACTCATCGCGGAGAGGAAGGCCGCAGAGCCCATCAAGGCGGCAAGTGCTGGGTGGGGCACGGGGATAGCAAATGCGTTATTTTCCGCAGCGTTACCACCGGTTGTGGCCGCAGTGTTTACCTCCAAGCCTGAGAAGGCGGCGGCGAGGCCTGCCATCAGCTTGGAAATGTTAACGCCACGATCCACACAGGACAGAATGTCCTTTGGCTCTACTTTGCCTGTGAGAAATTTGTCCTGCAGATCTTTGCGTAACGCCTCCGCCGCCACCTCGCCAACCACACCACCAAGCGCACCGCTGGCGGCGTGGGCAAAAGCCTATTCAGCTTTCAAAGAACAAAAAGGGTCGGCGGAGTGCCGGGCCTTGTCGTGTCTCGCAAATCACTTCGCAGTAGCTGGGCTGAAGAGTATGGAGTTCATCCTTTCGATGGCCTCCAGTTGCTCCAGCGGGTGGTGGAGGAAATATCTGTGCGGGCGATACTTATCCCCACATCCGTTTTGAGCGCTCCTCTTGGTATTGCTCAAGCATCTTCTGGGTGTTACTCCAATTTTCATCTTTAAAAACGACTATTATATCTTGCGCATATTGGGCGAGAAACAGGCCATACCTATCGACAAGTAATCCAGTCTCTCCAACCGTACCCGAAACGAGCTGATAGACCAAGTCAATGGAATACTCTTTTGCCCCAGTGGCCTCCTTGATGAAAGACAACTGCAGCTGGTCCTTGTCGGATACAAACCTCATCACAAACGAACCGTTAGAGATGTCTACGTACGCATTTCCAAAGCTATTTGTTGCATCACTTCCAACAAATCGGAACCCATAATCATAGAAATATGGCACGCAGAATCTCAATATGAAGACAAGTATCCCCACCATTCTATTTCACCTTTCGAAGCGTATTGGGGCCTGCCCATTGGTAGCCTCTGTTATTTATAAGATGACGAACCTCATCAGCCAATATTGAATCTGACCTGATCGCTGACTTAGCAATCGTAATGTTTACCACATCACCTTTAGCAGCAATCATGTCAAGAAAATGAACATTTGCAGCCCAACGCTGTTCATTTGACAAATTATTCCATGTGTTGCCGATATCAAAGTAGCTTGATCCAGTTGCCTTAGCTTGTTCAATATATCCAGGAAAGCTACCCAAAACTGTCCTGCCGCTGTTGGTAATATTCGCTTCGGATAGTTTGATCACACTTTTTGGCAAAACAATTTTTGCGACTTTCTCGACCTTCTGCCCAATCTTGGTGCTCAGGGCAAGCAGGCCAAAGCCCTTGAGCATCTTGAGGAAGGCCGCATTTCCAGCGATGGCGTCAGTGCCCAGGCTCAAGGCAAGTTCGGTGCCATACTCCTCGGCCTTGGCGGTGTCGCCCTCCTGTATCGCCTTTGCGAACTGCCAAGCGTTGTACGTCTGAATGCCCTTATCGATCAACTCCAGGGCGATCATGCCTCCCAGCACGATCAGGGGCAGCACATTGTGCTCAGCCGCGTTCCCGCCTGTCTTTGCGGCGGTGGTTACGTCCAGACCTGCGAAGGCAGCAGCCATGCCAGCGGTCAGCTTGGCGACATCAACTCCCCGTGCCTTGAGTGCCTCGTTCTCGGCCTTCAGCTTGTCCGCATCTTCCTTTGAGAGGATACGCAGGGAGTCAGGGTCCGTGAGCTTGCCGCGCAGCCAGTTCTGCACGAATAAATCGCCCGTTACCTCGCCAACCACGGCCCCCAGCGCGCCGCTGGCGGCACGGGCAAGTGCCTATTCAGCTTTCAAGGAACAAAAAGGCCCGGCTGGGGCCGGGCGATTGGTTGACGCTTACTGTTCTTTGAATTCCGCCAACACATTGTTATAGTATCGAAGTCGCTCTTCCGGCACGTCAAGGCGATCGTATTCACGCCAATCCATTTCCAAGCGATCGGTTACAGTTAGACCGTGGCTTGATGCATTTGCTGCCATGTTAAGTATAAACTCTATGCACTCAAATACCTTACCGCTTTGCTCGTATTCTGTTTGCGACATCACAAGGCGAGTCTGGTCATATATGTTTCCAAGGATACTCGCACATGCATCGCTATGGAACTTTGCGCTGATTTCGTTCCAGTTCATGTAATCGTCAGCAGTCAGCCTATCAACATCCGGTATACATTTTGAAATCGATTCAAATAGATCTACTCTTGGCCACCCGCTGGAGCAGTATAATGAATACAGCATGCACAGAATTGACTGACACCGTAATTTTGTGTTCGTTTTCATCGTCAACGTCCTGACTTGTGTTGCAAGTGCCACACTTCTTTTGTCTTTGGGTTATATATCATTTCCATAACACCGTTGTCGTACTTGTAAAAGCCCGGTTTAAAATCTTTCACAATTGGTCCAGAAGTTTTATATACTTCCTCCGCAGCCAAAAATGGCGTTGCGAGTCGTGGACTTTTCCCGACTTCTTTCGGAATGCCTAGTCTTTCATAGTAGTACTTTGAAAACTTAAACGCCGATCCCTCCGCTTCATAGAACCCGTCAACCAGCTTAATCTCTCTTGAAACCGTAGACGCAACAGCCTTTTCTCCCGCCCTCGCCAGCTTCGTCATGCCCGCTGGCACCATCGGAATCAAGAGGGCGGTGCTATCGGCGGCGAGGTCGATGAATCCCTCTTGGACCATGCCCTTGTCGTCGATGTAGCGACCGTACTGAATTTTGCCCAAATCGTAGAGGACAAACAAGGCGTCCCAGGCGGATTCCGCCCAGTTGTTTCGAACCGCGTTGTCGGCAGTCATGGATGCGGTGCCGACGTCTGCGCCAGAGAGCGCGGCGACAAGCCCTGCGGCAAGCTTGCCGTAGTTGATGCCGAGTTCTTCAAGGGCGGGCATGTCTTTTTCCGAGATGCCCGTCTTCAGCTTTTCCGTGAGGAACGCCTGCGCCGCCACCTCCCCCACCACACCACCAAGCGCACCGCTGGCGGCGTCCTTGCCATCCGCAGCGGCCATGGCACCGCCAAGGGCGGCGTGGGCGATCTTGTGGGTCACGTAGTCCAGATCGCCAGCCTTGGCGGCCGCGCCAATCTCATTGGCGGCTTTCGCCCCCAGGGCATCCACCGCCGCGCCGCGCAGACCGTCGAGCAGATTCTGGCCCAGGTCGCCGCCATAGAGCGCCGTGCCCACCCCGGCCTGAACCGTGCCGGTCACAAGCGTGTCCTGCGCCGCCTTGCCTGCCCAGTCGCCAGCCTTCACGGCATCCTTGAGCCCGTCGATTTTCGCGAGC
>NZ_FZOC01000014.1 GCF_900188225.1 Humidesulfovibrio mexicanus
TTCTCAAGCGCGGAGAGGTAGCGAAGTGGCCGTACCGCGCCCGACTCGAAATCGGGTTACGGACTCATAATCCGTACGTGGGTTCGAATCCCACCGCACGCTTGCCGCTCTCTCCGCCTTATCCCCCTGTTACAACTCACGTATCCGAAAGCTCTGGTTGGTTAAACTGGCCTAGTGGTCTGGCCAAATTTGACAAGAGATTGTGGCACATCCGGTGACAAATCTCCAGGGAGTTTTCATTGCGTAGAACTTCACTAGTGAAGGCTCCGTAGCGTGAAACCCCTTCAGCGTCGGCAAGTTACCTGTGAGGGGCTTGGGGTTGCTTCGATACTAAGAAACAGGTAATCGGACGGAAAGGACTAACGCACATGGCTAAAAGTGACCTCCTCATCCAAATGGTCAAAGCCGCTCTGACCAGCGACCGAGAATCACTCGAAAAGAGTGTACAAGCTGTCATTGCTGATGAGCGAAACAAACAGCATCACAGCGTTGCCGATAGACTCTCGGTAGCATTGCGTACAACCCCAAACTTTCGACGTCTATCCCTTCCAGCAGATACCCCTCGCCTTGGTGGGCCATCAATCGACAGCCAAGATGGAAGGAATTTCCTCGGAGAACACACTCCAAGACGACGCCTTAGCGACCTCTTTTTACCTCAGACATGCAGAGAACAGTGTCAGGAGGTAATTGAAGAGCATGGGAGGGCTGACCTTCTCCGCGCTCATGGCCTCGAACCAAGAAACAGAATCTTGCTTGCTGGCTCTCCAGGGAACGGCAAAACCACTCTGGCCGAAGCTTTAGCATACGAAATCGGAATCACTTATTTCGTCGTCAGATACGAAACAATTATTGGCTCGTTTCTTGGTGAGACATCCACTAGACTTAAGCGTGTTTTTGACTACGCCAAAACGCGCCCTTGCATCTTATTTTTCGACGAATTTGACACGCTCGGAAAAGAAAGAGGGGACACTCACGAGACAGGTGAAATTAAGCGTGTTGTAAGCTCACTACTTCTGCAAATCGACGACTTGCCAAGTTACACGATAGTAATTTCAGCAACAAACCATCCAGAGCTACTTGACAGAGCCGTATGGCGTCGGTTCCAAATTCGTATCGAACTTCCAAAACCAAACAAATCTCAATCAGCTTCATTTATCAGCTCTTTCTTTACTCGGTTTCAAGAATACAACACTGAGTTGACTAGCAGAATTGCAGACAAACTCATCGGACTTAGCTATTCAGAACTAGAAGAGTTCTGTCTTAATATCCAAAGAAAGCACATCCTTGCTTTGGGCAATCAATCATTGAAAGATATCGTAGCTGAACAACTCCGACTGTGGTCACACCAGTATTCTCTTCCGCAAAAGGGCAAGAAGCAAGACCCAACGAAATAGTCAGAATGCTTTACTCTTAATGGTCGCTCTGATATCGGTGAACCAAAGTGGCAAAACCACCTGGAGAGCCCCATGCCAGAAAGACCAATACTTCCGCTTGGCCCGTTAAGAGTGGAGAGAAGGGTAGGCAGGCCGCGACCCATTCCCACCCCACGTACCCCGCCATTTGACCAACAGGTGAACAGAATCACCCCCCAAATCCAGCGACTGGAAGAGATTCTTGGCCGTGACGGAGGGGTTTTGACCCTACAGGCTGACCCCACCGCCTTAGCCCCAGAGAGGGCCGTTGTATTTGAGGTGTCGGGAAGTCTGTCGACCTTTACTGCCCAAGCAGAACGTGTTGGTTTCATGCTCCTTGGAGAATTTGAAACGGAGTATGACCCTGACGAAAACTTTTACTATGCCAACGACAAAGATGAGCGCCAGGCGGATAAGGTTGAAGCGACGCTCTACCTACTGATGCCAGATGAAAGGGCGATGCAGGAGCTGCTTCGACTTTGGGCAAGATATCGTGACGGCAAAAGCTTTCCACGTAATTACGGACAGTGGAAAGCCCTATTCGACCAACTCCGAACAATACGCCCTTGGGGAGCCCAGGATAGGTTGACCGCCAGTTTTGTTCAGGAGCTAAGGGAATGGGTATCCAGGGGGGAACAACGACCTTTTAGGTTTGAAGTAAACCTCTGGTTTAGCGATTCCGACGAAAAAAGGAGGTCTTCAAGAGGTAATTTCGAAACCGTTATTTCTGGCGCAGGTGGGCAGATACTTCATGAGTCGAGGATTGACGCAATAAAGTATCACGGCTTACTCGCAGAGATTCCTTCGCAGTTCCTTGGAGAAGACGAGACACAATTTATCCAGCTGATATCACACTTAGACCCTGTGATGCACTATGCACCTCAGTCTATGGCCTACTCAGAAATCATCGTTGACGAAGAGGGCGAACTTGCAGTTGGCGAGTTTGATGCAGCACGTCCAGCTTGCGCAGCCCTGGTTGATGGCTACCCGTTTTCAAATCATTCATTGCTTACCAACAGAGTCGATATCGAAGACATCTTCGAAATTGAGCAACTGTCCCAGTCCGCCTACAGAAAACATGGCACAGCCATGGCCTCATTAATCCTGAACGGTGAACTTTCCCAAACAGATGACGTCGTAAACAATCGCTTATTGGTAATCCCAGCATTACAACCAGACACATTTCAAAATAACGAAGAGTTTTTCCCACCAGACAAGCTGGCAATCGACCTCATATATCAAGCGGTTCTAAAAATTCATGAAAAGCAAGTTTCTGAACCAGCTACATTTGGAAAGCTAACGATAATCAACCATTCACTTGGCAATCGCCATGAAGAGTATTGTGGCAAGGTAAGCCACTGGGGTAAACTACTTGATTATCTTTCCTTCACATATGGATACCTCTTCATTGTCAGCGCAGGAAACCATAAACACAATTTTGCTTTACGACAATTCAGCACTCTAACAGAGTATGAAGCTGCTGCTCCCGAAGAAAAACGAAACGCCACTTTCCGGGCTTTGTGTGAAGATGTTCAGTTCAGACAAGTGTTATCCCCTGCTGAGTCCATAAATCCCATAGTTGTAGGGGCATGGCACGAGGGAGCACCCGACATAGGGCCACCTCCAGGGAGGTTGGTTGACCTTTTCCCAAGCGATGATGGTCCCAGCATTGTATCATCAATTGGGTTAGGCCATAAACGCTCAATCAAACCTGACATCTTCTACAAGTCAGGAAAAGCTTACTGCTCAGTCTCAACAGCCAACGGTTGCTGTCTGGTGATTCCATCAACCAATAGTGCTGGCGGTCTTTCCGTTGCCTCCCCTGGCACACCAGGAGTTCAAACTTCACGGGCAAGAACTTTTGGCACTAGTTGTGCTGCGGCTCTTGTGACAAACCTTGCCATAAGAATCAGTAACATGCTCGACGAACTCGCCGAGACATTCGCCACTGCAAACGTTCCTCAATCCCACCGTGCTGCCTTGATTAAGGCTTTGCTTGTCCATGGCAGTGCTTGGCACGAAACAGGTGAGCATCTTGAAGGAATCACAGAGCCGCTTGGTGGTAAAAAGCACTTTGCACGCAGAACAAATATCGCACGATTGCTTGGATTTGGACGACCTGACATCGAAAGAGTAATCGAGTCCACATCGAATCGAGCAACTATGTTCGCTTATGGAACTATAACGAAAGACCAGAAACAGATTTTATCAATCCCTATTCCTGCCAGTTTGTCTGGACGAGCAGATTTACGTAGAGTCACAGTAACGCTTTCATGGTTTAGCCCAGTCAATACGAGACATGCACAATATCGGCAGGCTGTATTGGAACTGGAAATCCCAGAAAAATGCGGGGCAGAACGTAAAACAATACTTCAGCCGCCGACACTGACATGCAACAGAGGTACACTTATCCATGGCATTTTTGAGGGAACCACACCAATCACCACTGAAAGCTTCACTGTCGAAATCTCCTGTAAGGCTCAAGCTGGTGGATTAGACGATGCTGTACCTTTCGCCATCGCTGTAAGCTTTGAAACCCCTATAGAGTCTGAAATTGATGTGTACACCGAAATTCGTAGCAGACTAGCCCTTGAGGTGCGCGAACGGGTTCCTGTTTAATGTAACCATACCCCCTCATTCAGCCCATAATTTACATTACAAAAATTTGAGTTAGGTACGTTTTGTGCGAACACGCTCAGTTTCCCCCCGTGCCGGGTCCGGTTCTGCCCTCTGACGGGCGGGACATTTCCGAGAGGTTCACCAAAGCGACCTCCACCAACGCGCAGCACGCCAGCGACCATTACACTCACGCATTATTCCTCCCAGGTCGGCTACCCCCCCCAAGACTTAACTAGTTAAGTGTCTTTCGCTGAGCCCTTCACGGGGGCTCCATTCCCATGAGAACTGCCACCATGACTCTATCACCAAAACATTTGCACATCATTAAACTTTAGATTAATGACTTGACAAATTGCCTTTAATCATTGCATATTGCTGCTCACGTGGTACTCCAATTGAACACGCAGGGGCAGCACATGACAACCAGCACCACCAGCAGCCAGGGGACCGGAACGAAGGTGTTTGCCTACGTCCGAGTCAGCGGCAAGGCCCAGGTCGAGGGTGACGGATTCAGACGCCAGGAAGCTGAGATACAGGCTTACGCCAAGGCTAACGGCCTTGAAGTGGTCGAGATGTACAGGGAAGAAGGCATTTCCGGTACTGCCAGTGAAGCGGACAGGCCAGCGTTTCAGGACATGGTGACGGCCATACTGCGCAACGGGGTGCGGACGGTCATCGTGGAAGGACTGGACCGCGTTGCCAGGGAGTACCGGGTCCAAGAGCTGCTTCTCACCTACCTTGCCTCAAAGGGCATCGCGCTGATTGTCGCCAGGACGGGCGAGAACGTCACGGAAGCCCTCATGGCTGACCCTATGCGAAGGGCGCTGGTCCAGATGCAGGGAGTCCTCTCCGAGCTTGAGAAGAATATGCTGGTGAAGAAGCTCCGGCAGGCCAGGGACCGCAAGCGCGAGGAGCAAGGCCGTTGCGAAGGACGCCATGCATTCACCAAGGAAACGCTGCCAGATGCCCTTAGAAGCGTCCTGGAGGCTATCCGTAGGCTTCGACGCAGGAAGCCGGGCCAGGTGCAGCGCACGTACGCCCAAGTGGCTGAGGAACTGAATAGGCAGGGGCATACCTCGTCCAAGGGCTTGCCCTTCACCGGAGCCAACGTGCAGAACCTTTGGCAACGGTACCGCCGACTCATCTGACGCGGCGAGGCATTGCCGTTTTCCTTGTGACACCTACTGACTTTTTGAACCGGCCATGCTCAGCGGTTGGGAACCATATCCCACGCCGCGAGTCCGCCGCTTTACCCGAACCGACAACCTCAAGTCTTCACTAGTGAAGGATTATGCCATGCTCAACTTGGTCCAGATAGACGGTGTTATCGTTGACGAAGCTGTCACGAAGGATGCGTGGTTCGATGAGTTCCGCGCTCCACATACCGACGCTGCTCGTGAACTGGTGGCCGAGGTCATCTGCCAGATTGAAGAGTACGAGAAGAAGAAGCGCCTGAGGATGCGCAAGCGGAAGGATACGCCCAAGGCTCCAGACAAAACCACCTTCGAAACCACTGTGGCGGCCATAGTCTCGGACCTGTGCTACCACTACTCCCGCGACCCAGAGCGCAGGGTGTCCGTATCCCGGTCGCATCAGCTCGTGGGCAGCAAATCAAGGTACGCTAGTGAAATCGCGTCCACCAAGGTAAGAATCACCCTGCTCGACTACATGGCCTCGCCGGAGCTGGCGTTAGTGGTCCAGCGCATAGGAGAAAAGTACCAGGACAGACGCACCACCATCCAGGCAGGCCCGCAGCTCATCGCCCTCATCGAAAAGCACGGCGTCGATGACCAGGACTTCAAGAAGACGGGATACAAGGAGCTGATTGTCCTACGGGAGAAGCGCGGAGAGAACTGGTTTACCGACAAGAGCAAAGAGCTCCCATACGAAGACACGCCAGAGACGCACAGATACCGTGCGGAGATGGTCCGCATCAATGATTGGATTGAAGCGGCTGACCTGAGCTTCGATGCTGCGTCCTGCGTGACACGAGTCCCGGTAGACATCCGCAACCGGAATCTTCGGCGTTCGTTCACGGCCACCTTTACGCAGGTCGGGCGGCTCAATGGCGGTTTCTGGCAGGGCATGAACAAGGAAGAGCGCAGAGGCATCCGCATCGACGGACAGCCTATCGCCTGCCTCGACTACTCTCAGAGCTGCCCGCGCATCCTCTACGGTCTTGCAGGAGCGACACCTCCAAGAGAGGACATCTACGACATTCCCAAGCTCCGTGGACACCGCGATGGAACCAAGCTGCTACTGCTCTCGCTCATGTGTTCGGACCAGGAACGCACCAAGCGGCCTAAAGGCTCACGGAAACTACTCCCGAAGAGTCCCAAGGCCACGGAGCTGTTCCAGTGGGTTGCCGAGGCGCACCCTGCCCTACGTCCATTCTTCTGGACTGGCATCGGCCTGAATCTCATGTTCCGGGAGAGCGTCATCCTCGTTGACGTACTCCTTACCTTGATAGACATGGGCATTGTGGCCCTGCCTATTCATGACGCAGTAGTCGTACGCCACGACACCAAGGAACAGGTCAAAGAGGTCATGCTCGTCAAGTTCAGAGAACACGCCAGGGTTGATGGTGTTGTGAAGGAGGAGTGATTTCATCCATAGCAAGCCCATCGACGCATTACCTTTATTACCTCTATACTCTATGGCTATATACCACCTATACAAACACCTACACAGTTACCCATAGGGGGACACGTAAGAAGCCTTGGCATTCGGTACTTTCCAGACACACTATGCAGATGCATAACAAGATGCGTTGACCTGACACAACTAGTTAAGTGTTCACATCGACACAGCATCATGCATTACGGCAATGAAACCCATACACATCCAACTAAACGGTCAGCATCAACTATGCTTACGTAGTCGAGTCTGCTCACAACTTCCTCATAGAGCACCTTCACAGGATACCGCCCCTCATAGCCTCCTGTGACATCGGCGTATGCGCCCTTTTCGTGTCCAACTAGCTCCTGGCACATGCGGCGGACCACTCCGAGCATCTTACATCGTGTCACCAGGGAGTGCCTAAACGAGTGGAAGACCTTGCCACTCACCTCGCCCCTGCCTCCACCAACGCCGCATTGCCTGCGGTATCGGGTGAACCACTGCCCTGCCGCACCGCCGCGCTTCCCTGCGGACTCCCGTACCTCCAACGTGGGGAACAGGCGAGTATGACGCTTGCCGCGCAAGGCTTCAACACGGTCCAGCAACCCCAGACGAACCAGGTCTTGATGCACAGGCACTTGGCGATTCCCGGCGCTGGTCTTGGTCTTCTTGTCAGCCAGGTCGTTGATGTCCAGATACCAAACCCCTGAAGCCTCATCCTGGCGTATGTCGGACAAGTGGAGTTGGCAAAGCTCTTCAAGTCTCGCCCCGGTGTACAAGCCGAGCAGAGGCAACCAGAACTGCCATGAACTGCGGAACTCCTTCGGCTTGAAGTTCTCCGGCGAGAAGAGAGCACGAAGCTCATCATCTGTGAAGGCTTCCCTCTCCGGGGTGACGCTCTTCCGCTGCACCTCAAGCACCTTGTTCAGCGTGGCGGCCTTCGACACCAAGCCCTCATCTTCAAGCCAGTTGATGAAGCTCCGGATGTTGGTGAAGGCGTTGCCCAGGCTGGTAGCGCCCAGCTTGTCCGCCTCCTGTATGGTCATGTTTAGGAGCTTCGCCAGCGGCTTCTTCTTCCACCGGGGGTCAATGGTGCGGCGCTTCGGCAGGTGGTGCATGATGCGGTGGTAGGTCCGCATGTGGTCGCGGCTGAGGTCTACGGCCTGAATGTCGCCCACCATCGTCACAAAGTCATGCAGGTCGGGAATGATGTCCTTCTTGCTGGACACCCTCCACTTCGCCGCCTTGTCCGCGATGTATTTCTCTACGGCCTCGGACAGTTTGGTCCCTGCCGTGGGCACCGGCTGAGGTTCAACAGGCGTTACTGTGCAGGGTTTTGCAGGTTGTACCTGAGCATGGTCCCTAAGTCCCGTTTGGACCTTGGGCAGCATCGAGGGGAGGTATCCTGCCTGCGGAGACTCTTGCCCCTTCCATGCGGCAGACACCTTGTTCATCTCGCCTTCCAGGTAGGCCTGAAGCTGCTCAGGCGGGGTCATGGCCGCCACCGGGCCAGCAGCATCAAGGTAGCCTAGGAAAGACTGTACCACCGCCGCCACGTGGACAACCCGGACCTTGGCTTCGCGCAGGTACACCGTGCTCAGGGACTTCTTTACCTCGACCTTGCCGAGCGCGGGCCGCAGTCTTTCGGGCACAGCCATGCGGAAGTAGAACGCGACACCTTGTTTGCGGAGATGAGACGGAGCCGAGAAACGCATGGGCAACCTCGCACGGTTTGTACCCAGCGCTTTGGACCTACCTCGCGGGCAGGCTTATGTGAAGTCGTAACATACCGATTTAACAAGAGGACAGCAGCAACCCGTTTTCAGACTCAAACTTGGCCCATACCCGCCCCAAAGGCCTCTGAAACTGCCTTGCATTGGCTCAAGGTGAATGCTACAAGCCTGCTCTCGAAACGGCATCACGCCCGCCTTCTCAAGCGCGGAGAGGTAGCGAAGTGGCCGTACCGCGCCCGACTCGAAATCGGGTTACGGACTCATAA
>NZ_FZOC01000015.1 GCF_900188225.1 Humidesulfovibrio mexicanus
GACTATGACGCGGACACGGGCCGCTTCACCGCCCTGGACCCACTGGGCGCAAAGGGCGGCGACAGGGACTGGTACGGGTACTGCGTCGACGACCCGGTGAACCGGGTGGATGTATGGGGGCTCAACGCAATTGCTTTGCCCGGCCCATTCGGTATTCCTCTACCGCCAGTGTTCATTCCCGGGACGCAAGAAAACGACGAGTTCACCAAAGGGACGCTTAATGTTTTGAAGGGGCTTGATGATGCATGGAGTGGTCCTGTCGAACCGGACAGTGACCCGAACACCTATGAATCCGAGCACACTTCCAACCGCAATCCATCGAATCGTAAAAAACATGAGAAAGGACAAGCCAGAAAACAACAAGCCAAGAGCGGAGAAAAGAAAAATAAACACCCTGACTGGCGCATCAATCAAAACAAACGGCACAAAGACCAAAGCGTCGAGGGTTCTCCGGACAAAGGAGGGTTTGTGGACACAGGTGATACAAATCGCACAGAGGACAACGTATGAAAGCTCCATTTGAAAACACCTTGCGCAAGGCCAAGCAAAATGGCGACATCGTAAGCATCCACTACAACCCGCAAGACTATGAAGACGTTTACTGTGGTTTTGTGGACTGTATCCGGGATGGAGAGTTCCGGCTCAAGATATATCGCCGCTACGGTCGGCCAGACGGCTGGTTCGCCATGCGCCTGGATGACATCATTATTGTGGACATTGGTGGGGAGTTCGAGTTGCGGCTGTCCTATTTGATTGCGCACAAGCCCTCTCCCCCGCTGGCTTTGAGCCTGCCGACCGTTCGCAATGGGTCGATCCTGTACTCGACGCTTCGCCAAGCCAAGGATGCCAATATGGTCGTCAAGGTCAACCTCACTGGCGGGCAGTACAGTGTGGGCGGTATTGTGCATGCCGTGGATTCTCATGAATTGGCGATTTCCAGCTTTAACACCTATGGCATGGGAACTGGTATAGAAACCGTGCGCATGGCCAATGTGCACAGCATCGAACTCGGCGACGCCGACTGTTTGATGGCGCAACACCTGCACACACATCAGACGGAATACCTCAAGTTCAAACAGGAGCATCAAAAATAAGAGGGAGGCACTTGCCGAACCGTTGTGATGTCTCTTGGCGTCAACGCGACCATCCAGAAAGGCACGGACTTGCGGTTCGTCCCGTTTGTCCGTGCCTTGTTGCCGCACAGTTGTCCGCTTCAACTGCCTGTGCAAGCTGCCACGTATAGATCAGAAGCGAAGGCGTCTCCTGCGCCACGCCGAGCCCCTACCGTGTCTCGCCGGGCATAACCGCTTGTGAAGCGCCGTTTCTCCTGTCATCCCGACCACCTTGGCACGCCGCTGGCCCTCGCCGACCTGGACGGAAACGTTGTACAGACGATGCGGTACGATGCTTTCGGCAACCCCCTTCGGGGGCTTCAGGGGCCTGTGCGGTTCCCTCTTGGCTTTGCGGGCGGGCTGTTT